>JAJEEZ010000298.1:0-10146 GCA_022820705.1 Candidatus Latescibacterota bacterium
TCATGCTCACGGCGCGTGGCGAAGAGGTCGATAAAGTCCTAGGCTTGGAGTTAGGGGCTGACGACTACGTCACCAAACCAGTGGGCGTCCGCGAACTCATGGCGCGAATCAAAGCGGTGTTGCGGCGGGGCGCGTCGGCACCAGCTACAGGTACGGTGCTGGAATTCGGGAAGGCGCGGATCGACTTCGACCGCTACGAGGCGGCTATGGATGGCCAGACCGTGCATCTGTCCCCCAAGGCATTCGGCGTGCTGCGCCTCCTATGGGAGAGTAAGGGCCGTGCCCTGACCCGGGCGCAGATCTTAGAGCAGGTGTGGGGGTACGAAGTGTACCCTACCACGCGCACAGTAGATAACCACATCGCCGAGTTGCGCAACCGTTTGGAGGCCGACCCGACCCAGCCGCGCCACATCCTCACAGTACACGGGGTGGGATACCGCTTTGTCGAGTGAAGCCAGAAAGTACAATCTTTTTGCACATCCATGACAAAACCATGACAACTCCGACAAGGCCGACGTTTAGGTTCAAAGGTGAGCGCACAACCGCGCATTCATCCACCCAAACGAGGAGGTCGATCATGGAGCGCGTTACTACAATTTTCCTCAGTTTCGTATTGCTGACTGCCAGCAGTCTGCTAGCCAGCAATGTCGAGGAGACGTATCAGGCGGCCCTCACGCAGGAGAAGGGCGAGGGCAACCTAAAGGAGGCCATTCGCCTCTACCAGCAAGTGATTGAGGCCCACGAAAAGGGCGAGGGAGACGAAAAGATGGCGGCCCGGGCGCAGCTACGCATCGGGGTATGCCAGGAGAAGCTAGGATTGGCACAGGCGCGCCAGACCTATGAAGCTGTCCGCGACAAGTACCCCGACCAGCCACAGGTGGGAGCGGAAGCGGCAAGGCGTCTGGGATCGACTCACCAACGCGAGGCAGTGATCGAGGAACCGTCCCACCGCACTGCCTCTGAATCCTTAATCCGTCGACAGGTGCAGCGGGTAATGGAGCGGGCTAAGCAACAGACGGAACTGACCGAGCGACAGCTAGAGGCCATCCAGCGGCAGATAACGGAGCAGACTAAGCAGCAGATGAAACAACTCAAGCGGCTAACAGAGCGGGCTAAACGGCGGATGGAGCAGGCTAAGCAGGACACCGATGCCGACTCGGTGTTCATCGACGAGCAGATGCGCCGGCAGTTAGAGGCCGCCGGGCGGCAGATGGAGCAGCAGATGAAACAGGCCGAGCGGCAGATGAAACAGGCCGAACGGCAGATGGAGGCCCTCCAGCGACAGCTAGAGCGACAGTTGAAAACCATCCATCGGCAAGGCTTCCGCTCCGAGTGGATGCACGGGATACAGGGTCACTTGGGGGATCTCAAGTCCTACGGGATACAGGATTACGTGGAGGTTATCAAGTCCTCCCTAGGCGCCGGTGTCGATTCGGTATTCATCGACGAGCAGGTGCGCCGACAATTAAAAGCTCTCCAGCAGCAGATGGAACAGGCCAAGCGGCAGATGAAACAGACCAATCAGCAAATTGAGTGGCAGAGTCAGTCAAGCCACGATCTCCCCTTCCACGATAATATTCTTTTCTCTTGGAAATTTTTAGGGACGGAGCGAAAGACGGATATCAAAAAGTTCCTCCGTCGTGCCACCGACATAGACCCAGTGGCCAAGGTGCCCACAAAGTGGGAATTCCACCTCGACGCAGACCGGAAACCCATGGAGCGTCCGTCGCAGTTCCACGAGTACGCCGCCTCAGACTTCGACGATGCGGAATGGGCCGATATAGAGATCGGACGACCTTGGGCAGAACAGGGCTATTCTGACTACGAGGGAGGAGCTTGGTACCGTGCCAAGCTCACGGTAGCGGCCGATCGCGTACGTCCAGTACAAATGTATATTGAAGGGAAGTATCGGGCTATCGGGGTGTACGTCAACGGCCGCGCGACCGCCTTCCATGGTAGCACCAACATCACGGAACAACCGCTCATCGTCAATATTGGCCCCATGGCCGTGCGCGATGGCGAGAATACCGTGGCCCTGTACGTGTACGGCGGGACGAACATGACGAGTATTGATAGGATCAATGTGTATCAGCCTATCTTCGATTGGGCCTCACCCAGCTTGAAGAAGGGAGCGGATCAGCAGTACTCCTCCTATGCCAACTCGCCGGTGGTGATACCCTACTCCCATAAAAAGGTAGCCAAGGTGCCTACGCAGTGGAAATTCCGCCTCGATGAGCGCCTTGATGAGCGCAGGCTGAATCCTCTACTGGATCGCGAGTACGCCGCCCCGGGCTTCGACGATTCGGAATGGGCCAATGTCAGCATTGGACAGGCTTGGGAGGCCCAAGGCTATGCCGGTTACAACGGCGGGGCTTGGTACCGGACCCAAATTAAGGTGGATGCAAAAGAAGGCCAGCCGGTGCATCTAGCCTTCGGCGGAGTAGATCAGCACGCCACTGTGTACGTCAATGGCCACTGGGTCGGCGAGCACAATAAGTGGAGTCGGCCGTTCATTCTCGATATCAGCGACCAAGTCATGCGCGATAGCGAGAATACGATCGCGCTATACGTGTTCGATGGAGAGGGCATGGGCGGCATCTACGGCACCGTACAAGTGATCCAGCCCACCAAGGAAGAAAACCTCGACCGCTACTTGGCCAACCGCAGCAGCACCACTTGGTAAACTTTTTCTTATTCCGTCGTGCGGCGATGGATTCAAGCCGGGCTTTTTTGCTCGCCATCGGCATTCTGTTGGCCCCTTGGCAAAAGGGTGCTGGCGACGAGTTGCGCTTTGCAACAGCGGCTCAGTGGCGCCAGTGGGAGTTGCCCTTGGGGGCGGTGGAACTGACGCCGGAAGGGAGCATTCGGCCGGTGGCGGTGCGTCGGAACAACAATGCGGCTCTGGACGCGGTGGCCTTTGGCGGCGGGATCAGCCGGGTAGGTTCCAATGCCCTAGAGGCACCGGGGGTGATGGACGGGGACGAGAACACGGGCTGGGGTCCGGATTTGGACGAAAGGGCCGAGGACTGGTTTATTGAAGTGGATCTGGGCCGAGTGGTTTCGGCCCATCGGGTGCATCTAATTTTTTCCGCGCACGGGCCTCCCTTTGAGATTTTCGATCTACTGCTATCTACTGGCGAACAGTTCCGCGACGAGACCCGCACGCAGATAGAAGGCACCCTGGCGTACCGGATTAAAGAACGCTTTACCGAGGACCGCCGCCGGATCACCTATGAATTGAACCCGGACGAGCCTTTCCCAGTGCACTTCGTGCGGGTAGAGGTCCTAAAAGCGGCACCCGAGGCGCGACTGGTCGAGATTGAGGTAGAGGCCTTTGGCGACAATCTGGTACAAGGAGCCATCGAGCGCGGCGGCCGCGTGGACATTGTCGTGGGGGTCGATACCAAGAATCCCGATATCCCGAATCTGGCCAATGCCTTGCAGTTGATGGACGGCCGCATCAGCACAGTCTGGTCCAATATCCGGGCGACCCGGGCCGATACCGATGTGATTGCCCAGATCACCATGGATCTGGGGGCTGTTTACTGGGTTGACCTAGTGCGGCTGCTCACCTTTTCCCGCCAGTACCGCGGGTTCTGGTTCAATTTCTACGAGGTCTTGACCTCGGACGGTTCGCTGGCCCCGGACGGCTCGCTGCGCTGGACCAAGCACTTTTCCGGTTGGGGTAGCCAGCTCAACCGGATCCAGGGTTTGGCCGATCACCGTTTTACCAGCCTACCGGTCCGCTTTGTGCGCATCCGATGGAAGACGTGGGACGCCAACTGCGGCGACGAGTTCGGCAGCGAGGCTGCGCGCGGCTGCGGAGCTTCAGGTACTATCTCCGAACTCCAAGTCTTTGGCCGCGGCGCACCGGTTCAGGTAGATCTGCGCTCGCCCATTTTGGATTTACAGGGACCAAAGAACATCAATGCCCTGCGCTGGGGCGGTCAGACCCCGGGGGGCACGCGTCTGGAACTACGCAGCCGCTCGGGCACTACGCTCGACGCCGAGGTGATACACCGCACTCCAGAGGGCAAGGAAATCACTCAGCGGCAGTGGGAACGGCGCATCCCCTCTTTTCGCGGGCCCATTGACACGGTCTTTGTGCCAGGAGCGGATTGGAGTCCGTGGAGTCCGGTGTACTTGGAGCCGGACCAGCCCTTCCAGTCGCCCTCCATGCGGCGCTATGTGCAGCTAGAAGTGCGGTTAGTCTCCGACGATCCTTCAGTGGGGGCGCAGCTAGATTGGGTGGTGCTGGATTTTTCCGAACCCCTCGCCCAGCAGGTAGCCGCAGAACTAGCACCCGTGCTGGTGCAACCGGGCCGGCAGGAGATTTTCACGTACTATGTGCGGCCCGAGCGCACGCGCAACGGCTTTGACCGACTATTGGTGCAGGCCTCGACGGATTTGCAGTTCGATCAGGTCCGGGTGGATGGGGTGGTGCGGGAAGCGGCAATGGCCGCGGTGGAGGATGGTTTTGCCGTGCAATTGCCGCAGCCTGTGCGCTCGGGGCAGTTGGTAGAAGTGGATTTTGCCGCGGCCATATTCCTCGACGCCACTCGCTTTGAGCTGTTCCTAGAGGACAGTCGTCTGGCCGAGCCCGTGCGCCAGCGGGTCGAACCAGGGGATGCTGCGGAGTCGGTGGAAAGCAGCACCAATGTGGTGCGCTTGCCGCTGGGTCGATCCTTGTGGGCCAATATGTCCATTGCCCCCAACGTGTTGACGCCCAATGGCGACGGGGTCAACGACGAGTTGGTCGTCGCACTGGATCTGGTCGATGTTTTGACAGCGCGGCCCGTGCAGCTGGAGATTTTCGATTTGGCGGGACGGCGCGTGGCCGGGATAGAGTTGATGGGCACGGCTGGACCGCTGCGGTTGACATGGGATGGACGTACCGGGATGGGAGAGCAAGTGCCGCCGGGCAATTATATAGCGCGGTTGCAGGTCGAAGGAGATGGAAGCACCGAGCGGGCTGTCGAGTTGGTCTCAATAGTTTACTGATCCGGACGGTCGCAGGCACTCAGGTTTCACCGCGCCTTGTTCACACCTAAAGATTTGGAATCAGCTTCAACTACAGACGCTTGAGTAAGTGGTCATAGTCCGCGTGCGCTCCTATCCAAAACCAAAAAATATGATCTCCTTCTCGCAAACCCAACGCCCGATGGCCCATCCCAATGCGAACAGCAAAGATGGGCTGACGCGGACTGACTTGCTTGAATTGGAGGCTGGCGTGATAGGGATCGGAACGCCAAAGTCTGTAAGCTTGGGTGGCTTGCCGTTGAGCTTGGGGAGAAAGTCGGCTGAGCTGTCGTCGAAAGGCTCTCGTAATACTGGACGTCATTTCTGAGATGGGTCAACGGCAAAAACATCATCAAATGGTACCGTATCACCCGCAGCAATTTCCCTTCTTGCTGATTCAGCCAAACGATCCCACTGCTCATCAGTTGTGGCCGCAAAACGTTCCGTCCAGGCCTGCTCATCTTTTAGATCAATTAGAATCCGGGCGGCAATAGCATCCCGCTGGTCTGCTGGCAGTTTCTGTATCTCTGAGAATACCTGTTGAAGTAAGTCAGCCATTTCTGTGGCTCCTCAAATATGAACGCGCTTTGGATGTAGTGCCTCGGGTCGCAGCGACCCGCTTCAGGACGCAATGTAGTAAAGAATATATCCGATTTAGATACATAAACAAAGGCGGACGGACGGCGCTTCACCTTGCGTCAGCAAGACAGGTAGCTTCATCGCTCCTCTGGTGAGTGAGTACCCCTAGCCCGCTACTCAGGACAGCCTAACGGCAATAAGGTGCGACTTTTCCAGCGGCAGGATGTAGGTCAGGTAATCGGAAGTCGCGTCTAAGCGGCTTCTAAAGGCAGCCCAAGCCGGATTCTGGTCCCATTGTTCGACTTTGGACCAGCCATCGACAAAGAGGAACGCCCCTAACATCAGACGGCTTTCCAACATGGTGAACATGGGTGCAAATGCGGGCAGGCCAAAATCTACGAAGACAAAATCCACGCGCTCGGGAAGGGCCGCGATAAAAGCATCTCCCTCCCCAGTGTAGCATTCCACCAAGTGATCTAAGCCAGCTTGGCGCAAATTGGCCCGCGCCGCCGCCGTTTTCTCAGGTACCTGATCCAAGCTGAAGACGCGGCCCCCGGTACGTTGAGCTGCAGCGGCTAGGTGCAGGGTAGAATAGCCGTGCGAAGTGCCGAATTCGACCAAGGTCCGGGCCCGTTGGTGGATCGCGGTCAGACAGAGGTAATGGGCCACTTGAGGGCTGACGGCTCTGAGACGCAACGGGTCCGTGGAGCCGGCTTGACGCTCCTGCTGGTCGCGTCGGTGCAGACCGGCGACAAGGGCTTGTTGCGCTGGCGTAAAGAGATCTTCGATGTGCATTCAGTCGGCCTCAGCAAAAGGCGGCACAACCTCCTCGTCCAGCGGAAAAATGGGGCGCACGCAGTGTTGGTAGGGCAAGGTTTTGAGATTGGCACTGGTGGATCCGGGCACATCGACAGCGACAATGCGGGCGGCGATGGCCTCGTAGTGAGTGCGGAAGCCGTTGGGCGATTTGCACACGACCAAATCGTAGTCGGCCGGATCGTGTCCCTGGCTCTGGTACACCTTGCGTCCGACGATGGGGGCGGCTTCTTGAGTCACCAGTAGCGTAAGATTGCCACTGGTCAAAATGGCCGTGCGGCTAGGCGGCACTACATACCCGAATTCAGTGGTGAAGGCCCCGTCGGACAGACTTTTGACGTACAAAGGCAACTCCACCGGCGCAAAGCGCTCCGAGTCGAGGGTGCCGCCCAAAGGCCAAGTGAACTGCCCCCCTACTCCAGTCTGATAAGCAGCTTCCACTGCAGGAGCATCCACTATGGGAATGAGGGCGCGCTTGCTGTAGTTGTATTGGAGCAGCCCCTTGAGAATGGCGTTGCTATCGCCGCTGGCACCCGAGGCCGTGGAATCCGCAGCGTCGGAGAACACCGTAAGGCCCTCGGTCTCTTCGGCCAGACGCACGGCTTGTTCGAGTGGGGTGAGTTTGGGAATCCAGTGGGGGCGGTTTTCCCACATAAAGCGGGCCAATTCCAGCGCCAATTCCTCGGCTTGGGCTGGATCGTCGTCGGTGGTGACGATTGCATTGGACTGCAAATCGGGCACGTCGGTAAAGGGGTTGCCAATGATGACGCCAGCGGCCAGACCGCCCGGAGACGCCTCAATCTCTTGGCAGCGGCGAATAGCTTCGCCAAAGCGGCCGCTGGCAGTGATGAGTTCGTCGCCACGAGCCAATAATGGGATGGATACGCGAGCGGTGGTCGGCTTGACGTCCCCGTCCAATTGGCGCAACAACAGACGGGCCGCGCGCTGGCCAGTGTCGCGCATATCCGTGTGCGGATAGGTGTGGAGAAAGACCAAGGCGTCGGCTGCATCAACCAGCCGTTGCGAAATAACTGCGTGCAGGTCCATGGCCGCGACAATGGGCACGTCCCCGACGATTTGCCGGATGCCGGACGCGACGCGACCCTCGGGATCGATTTCGGTTTCGCCGGCCATGGCCCCGTGCAGCGACAGACAGACCGCGTCAACCGGGGCGTGGGCCTCGACGGCGGCCAACAATTCGCCGATGAGGCGCTCCATATCGGGACCGGCGACCAAGCCGCCAGTGGTATTGCACCAGGCCCCGTACGTGGGAACCAGTTCGATGTCGGGACGAGCCTCGAGTACGTCAATATTGCCCGCCAGCGTGGAATTGGACGAGCGGGTAGCTTCTATAAGGTCCGGCCCCCGGTGGATCGTGAAGTCGTCGTAGTAAGTAAGCTGGGGGTTAAAGCTGCCGACTTCGTGGTTGAATTTGGCCAAAAGAATGCGTTTCATAAGGGACCTTCCGCGGAGGCGATTGGAATGGGTTGCAAAGGTTCCAATGTACCCGGGGACTCCAAGGACGCAAGACTGAACATATCCGTCAGTACACTACTATCTGCTATAGGAAGAGAGGCCCAGATGTCTTTGAGTAGTGCAGAAACGCTAGTCGTTCATGTCCAGCAGACGCAACAGGCGCTCGCGGTCCAAGCGGCTTTAGCTGGGGAGACGCACAAATATACTGTGTCTGAACAGCAGAAAATCCCAGCCAAAATGAAAGCCATCTATAGATTCTTGAACCCTATACATCCCCTATTGGTCCTACGGGATAGGATATACGACTTCTTTGCCTATCTATTCGGGGATACCAATATGAAAGCCATTAAACAGTCGGACATACACACCTTACTCGCAGAAGTCGGACGGGAGCTATACTCCCCTATTCAAGCGTGGATTGAACAGGCATCAGCTATTGAATTTGTGCTAGCGGAGGAGTGCCTCTTCTACCCCTTAGACGTGCTCTATTACCAAGGGCACCCATTGTTTCTCGACAAGCCCATCACGTATAGTCTGCACGGCCACTCCGACGCGCTTCTCCAAGTCTCGGACCAGTGGAAAGGGGTACTAATCGCGGATGAAACGTCTGATCCTGAACAAGCCGTCTTATCAGTCAAGACCCTCTTTCCCGATTCGCTCTATTTCGATAACCTCAAAGTCCATCCCGAGGATCTGCAAAATATCACCGTGGCTGACTTTGTGCTGATCAGCGGTCACGGTGGGCCGGACGACGGCGACGGCATTGATTTAAAGCACATTCCAATTCGTCCCGAGACGCTTGTCCACATGGCCCCTAAACTCGTCTATTTTGATTCTTGCCAACTGGGTATCAATCGCGGCTTTCTCCACAGCCTGCACCGCTCGGGCACTCTGTATTACGTTGCCCCGATTTTGAGCAATGAATCGGGCGAATCGTCCACTAAGACCATAGAGCGGTTCTTCGGTGCCTTATCCGCAGGAAAATCTCCGGCCGATGCTCTCTTTGCGGCGCGCAAGACGCTGTATGAACACTACACTGCTCAGGAGGACGATTTCTGGGAGGTGATGGTGCGCGCCTTCCCGTTCAGGGTATATCGGCTAAATTGAAACGTCAGTTGAGAAGATTTCTTAATGGAACTTAAAAATGAATTTTCGATTCTATATTGATCTAGATACTGGCGACAGTCTCCTGGAGAAAGTTATATGAATAAAATAGATAGGAATAAATACCCCGAGGGATGGAATCAAGAGCGCGTCCAGAGGGTCATTAAACACTACGAAAACCAGAGCGAAGAAGACGCCATCGCTGAAGATGAGGCGGCCTTTGAACAGGGCTATACTGTGATGCAGGTGCCTCTCGAACTGGCCCCCGTCGTGCGTCAACTCATCTCCTTGATGGAAGAGAAAACCAGTGCCGCTTCCTGAGCCGCGATATTCCGTACATCAAGATGTCCGATAGGCTTGGGAGCAGCAGCCAATGCAAAAGGAATTCACCTATGAATATCCCCCCTACCGACGGCATCCGCGTCGCCGTCACCGACCTTGAGCAACTGGTCGTCGAGATTTTCAAGGCCGTGCCCATACCGGCAGATCACGCTCGGCTCATAGCCAGCAAACTGGTCGAATGCGACCTGCGCGGCGTCGTCAGCCACGGCACCCTCCAAGTCAATCGCTACGTCCGCTCATTCCAAGACGGCACCGTCAACCCGAACCCACAAATCCGCGTGCTCAAGGAAGGCTCGACCACTGCCGCGCTCTCCGGCGACGGCGGCTTGGGCTACCTCGTCGCTACCAAGGGCATGGAAATGGCCATCGCCAAGGCCCAAGAATTTGGGATCGGCGCGGCCACCTCCACCTACCACGCTCATCTTGGCAGCACAGGCAACTACGCGCGCATGGCCATGCGCACAGACCTAATCGGCATCTCCACCTCCGGTCGCAATGCCTCCGACCACTACAATCGCGATTCGACGATTCGGGGCTCCATCCAAGGCAGCCCGCCCTTGGCCTTCGGCATGCCGGCCGGCGAAGGCAAACCGACCTTTCTGCTCGATTTCGCCAGCCACTACGCAATCGATGACGAAACCTTCCTGAAATACCCACCGGTTTTCATCAAAGCCATCGGCATTTCGCACGTGGGCAATATCCTATCGGGTACGCTAGGGGGGCAGATGCTGACGGAGTTTTCGCGAGGCAACATCGAATTCACAGGTGCCGATCAATCGGGCTTCTTCCTCGCCTTGGACGTGAACTGCT
>JAJEEZ010000056.1:0-9856 GCA_022820705.1 Candidatus Latescibacterota bacterium
ATGGGAACTTAAACTCGGGGTCGTATGTCGCGTATTAAGAAATCAGACCCTAACAGAAAGGTTCAAGTCCCTCCATGAAAATCCGCGCTAGACACCTCTCGCGCTACATCCTAGCCACCCTCATCATCAGTATAACCTCCATGACCCAAGCCCAGTCCAACCCCAACCGCATCCAGCCCTACGCCGCCAATCCACGCTACTGGCAGTACAACGGCCAACCCGTACTCCTGCTAGGCGGAACGATAAAAGACTGCCTCTTCCAAATACCCGATCTCGAAGCCCATCTCGACCTGCTGCAATCGGTCGGCGGCAACTACGTCCGCAATACCATGAGCGACCGCCGCGTTTACGGCTATGAGATCCCAGCCTTCCACCAAAATGCCGACGGCCTATACGATCTCAACCGTTGGAACCCGGTTTATTGGCAGCGCTTTGCCGATCTTTTGCGCTGGACCGCCGAGCGCGACATCATCGTCCAGATAGAAATGTGGGATCGTTTTGACCACAGCCAAAGACATTGGGAAGAAAGTCCCCTCAATCCAGCCAACAATATCAACTATACCGTCGAAGAGTCGGGCCTAGAAACGGACTATCCAGCCCACCCCGGCGGCAACTGGCAGCCCTTTTTCTATACCGTCCCCACCTTGCGCAACAATCAAGTCGTGCTGCCCTATCAACAAGCCTTCGTCGATCAAGTCCTCAAGCATTCCCTCGCTTACGACCACGTGCTCTACTGCATGGACAACGAGACTAGCGGCGACCCAGCGTGGGGTGCCTATTGGAACGACTATATCAAGGAGCAGGCGCAGCAAGCGGGCAAGACCGTTGAAACCACGGAAATGTGGGACGAGTGGGATGTGAGGGGGCAAACGCATCGCGCCACCTTCGACCACCCGGAGCAGTATTCTTTCATCGACATCTCGCAGAATAGCTGGCAGCGCGAGCAGACCAATTGGGATCGCGCCCAATGGGTGTGGCAGTACATCGCCGCGCAGCCCCGACCGATCAATTCGACCAAGATCTACGGCGCTCAGACGCATAAAAACCAAAGTCGCGGCATCGACGACCGCCACGCCACCGAGTGCTTTTGGCGCAACCTCATCGGCGGCTTTGCCTCCAGCCGCTTTCACCGGCCGGATTCCGGCATCGGACTAAGCCCCCAAGCTCAAGCTCACATTCGCAGCGGTCGCATGCTGTCCGAGGTCTTCGACTTTTTCAACGCCGAGCCAGATTCCGATAGCGCCCTGCTGCGCGACCGCGCTGCCAACGAAGCCTATCTCAGCCGCGTCCCCAGCCGCCAGTACGCGCTTTACTTTACCGATGGCGGTGCCGTGGGTCTCGACCTGACCGGGACAGAAGGCACCTTCCAAGTCCAATGGCTCGACATTGCCGCCAGCACTTGGGTATCCGCCGACGAGGCGGACGGTGGTACCATAGCGCAACTGGCTCCTCCCCGAGGCGGCCCTTGGGTCGCCCTGCTGACGCGGCGCTAACAGGAGAGCAAATTGTGAATTATATCTGCGTCACATCTGCGTCTATCTGCGGATCATCTTATGAACGATTTAGGATTGCTATATGACCACTAGCGACCGCGTCTTCTTCGGCCAGACCGATCTTCAGGTCTCGCGCTTGTGCCAGGGCACGGCCTTCCGCCACCTGCCCCGCGCCGACAGCCCCCAGTCCCTAGCCGTGCTCCACCACTGCTTGGACCAAGGCATCAACTTTTTCGACACAGCGCAGGCCTACGGTTGGGGCGGGGCCGAGGAGGTGCTGGGGCGGGCGATCTCTGGTCGCCGCGACGAAGTCGTCATCTGCACCAAGGTTCCCGCCTCGCTGGCCCCTACAAGCGACGGCGACCCCGGCGAGCGCGTCCGCTACACCCGCGCCCATCTCACCGACCGCCTCGAAGAAAGCCTCCACCGCCTGCGCACCGACTATGTTGACCTCTACCTTTTGCACCACCGCGACGAGGGCACGCCGCCGGAGGCCATCGCCGAGGTCATGGAAGATCTGGTGCAGGCCGGCAAAACTCGCTACTGGGGCGTCTCCAACCATAGCGCCGCCGAAGTAGAAGCCTTTCTCGCCCTAGCCCCCATCGCTGGCGTCGAGGACTAATACAACATCGCCGGCAGCCACTGCGACGAAGCGGGACGCTCGCGCGTGGAGATTTACGAGGAAGAAATGCTGCCCTTGCTACGGCGCACCGGACTAGGCTGCCTAGCCTTCAGCCCGATGGACACCGGCCTGCTGGCCCGGCCCAACGAACCAGCTCTCTCCGCCTTAGTCGCCGCCATCGACCAAGTCGCCGCCGACTTGGGCACCTCCCGCGCAGCCGTCTGCGTCGCTTGGATCTTGCATCAGGGCATTACCTGCGTACTCGCTGGTGCCGAGAGTGCCGCGCACGTCGATGCCAATCTCCAAGGCACCCGCCTCCAACTTCCCGCAGACGGGCTCGCCGCCCTCGACCAAGCGCGCCAGACCTATCGCGCCAGCCAACAGGAGCAACGCCCGTGAACATCGTCGACGCCCATATCCACGTCTGGTCCTCCGACTTCGATCGGTATCCGCTGGCTCCCGGCTTTACGCCCGCTGACCTATGGCTGCCCTCCTTTACGCCCGACGACCACTTCGCCTATAGCCGCCAGATCGGCAAAGTCCGCCTCAACCTAGTGCAGATGACCTGGTACGGCCTCGACCACCGCTACATCCTCGACCTAATCGCCTCGGATCCCGAAACCTACACAGGCACCGGCATCGTCCCCGGAGTCTCCGACGTATCGCTGGCCGATCCGGGCAAAACCATGCTCGCCTTGGCCGAAGGGGGCATCCGCGCTTTCCGCGTGCGCGGCGGCAGTACCGGTCGTCCAACCACGTTTGGCCGTTCGGACCGCTGGCTCGACTACCCCGGCTACGAATCCATGTTCCGCACCGGAGCCGAGCACAACCTAGCCCTCAGCTTCCTCATGGGACTCGCAGACATGCCCGGCCTGGTCCGCCTCTGCCGCCGCTTCCCAGAGACCCCGGTCATCCTCGACCACATCTGCGGAGTACGCATCCGCGACGGCGTCTGGCCCGAAGGCGATATCCGCACCCTCTGCAACATGGCCCGCTACCCGCGCGTCATGGTCAAGCTCGGCCCGTTCCAAGCCCTCGGCAACGGCGAGGCCCCTTATCTCGACCTCCTGCCCCTCATCGAGCGCATCGTCGATGCCTTTGGCCCCGAGCGCGTCATGTGGGAAAGCGACAGCGGCGGGCCCGTCCGCATGCAAGATCCCACCAATGACTTCGCCGCAGCAATCGCCCTAATCCGCGACCACGCCGATTTCCTCAGCCAAAGCGACAAGGAGCAAATCCTAGGTAAAACGGCCGAGGACTTCTTCTTTAACCGCTAGGAAAGGACCGCCATGGAACTCACCGACGCCCATCTCGACGAATTAGACCAACGAGGTTTTATCATCCTGCCCGGCTTCCGCCACGGCGAGGACCTAAAAGCAATGCAGCAAGCCCAGCGCCGCGTCCTGCCATCGTGGGATGAAGTAAAGGACGACCCGCCCCCCGGCCGCGCCACCCTCACCGAATTCCCGCCCTCCGAAATGGCGCTGCTGCGCGGCATCGTCCACCACCAAGCCTGGGCCTTCGCCAAGAAGTGGTTTGGCACTAAGCATATCCACTTCCGCGCCGGCTGCATGATCGCCCGCTATCCAGGTTTCACAGGCGGCGGTACCGGCTCGGACGCCTCCGCGCTGCATCTCGACAATGGCAACAACTCGCTGCTGCCGCCCTCCGACTCAGCCCGCGCCTTCGGCCAGCTCGTTTTCTGGCACCACCTCGAAGCAGTCGGCGAAGACCAGGCACCGCTGCGATTGATCCCCAAAGAACATGGCCGCGACATGAGCAAAGCCGTGCCGCTCGTCTGCGAAGCCGGCACCCTCTGCGTCTTCACCAACTACACCATGCACTCCGCCAGCGACTATCTGCGCGCCGACGGCCAGCGCTACACCTGGGGCTTTGGCCTCGGTCGCGCCGACCACTACTGGGAGGGTTTCCGCCACTACACCGACAAGGGCCAAAACCCGATCTTCCGCGAATTCATCGGCACCCTCACCGCAGCCGAAAGAGAAGTCTTCCGCTTTCCGCCCGCTGGCCACGCTTATTACACACCGCAAACCCTCGCCGCTCTCGAAGAACAGTACCCCGGCTGGAACGCCCGCAATGAGTACTAACGTGGACCGCCAGCAAACCCGTCTTTTGTTCTAAACGCTACATGCCGATCAGTCTATTGCTGGCAGTGGGCGATGGTTCGGTTAGAGGATCTGCCTTGATGCGCCCTCCCCCATTCCGTACACTCCCCCGCAACTAACCCATCTCACCATCCCCAAAGGAGTCTCCATCGTGAAAATCGGCCTCTACGCCTCCATGTTCGGCAAAGACGATCCGCCCACCCTGCAAAGCATCGAAAGCTACATCGACCACGCCTACGACCTCCGTCTCGACCTAATCGATTTCCGCCGCGACCGAGGCTTTAGCTCCGAAGACGCCTCCTACCTCATCAAGACCAAACTCGCCTGCATCGAAAAGGGCCTTGCCATCGGCTATTTAGCTTCCGGTGGACACTTCGTCGGCAGCGACGAGGACCTGCGCGCCAAGGTCGCCACCGCCAAGGGCGACATGGACATCGCACTGATTTTGGGTGCGCCCATGATCCGCCTATTCTGCGGCCAGCCCCTCACCGACCCAGAAGAGCGAGCCCGCGAAATCCGCTGTTTCCAAGAGGTCGCCGACTACGGCCTCGAAGTAGGCATCGCCATGGGCCTGCAAAACCATCCCTCCACCGGCGACGACGTCATACGCATCATCGAGGAAACCGACCGGCCCAACTTCAGCTTCCTGCTCGACACCGGCCAGTGGTGCGGTTCGCCAGCCCGCAACCGAGGGATTCCCGACCCAGACCACGACATCTACGCCTACATGAAGCAGACCGCCCATCTGGCCACCCATGTCCGCGCCAAATTCTACAAGATCGACAGTGGCAAGGAGGAGTGGATCGACTACGAGCGCATTGTCCCCATCCTCGCCGAGGCCGGATACAACGGGCCGCTCTCCGTCGTCTTTGAAGGCAAGGATATCAACGACTGCGACGACAAAGAGGTCATGCGTTTGGCAGCCGAACAACTGCGAGATTTGGTCTCCCGGCTCTAACGCCAATCGCTGATACATGTAGGGGCGGTTCGCGAACCGCCCCTACTGATGCGCACAGGCCCTACTCGTCGGCGTCTAACAGGTAGCTGGGCACCTATATGGCCGCCGAATCAGAAGGCGTAGCTCAGCGCCACACTGGGCGTCCCCGCCCGCGCGCCGGCTTGCAGCTTGAGCCGCTTGCCGTACTTAAACCGCACTCGGTCGCGCTTGGTCTCAATCACTTGGATGCCGTGCAAGAAGTCGTAGATCATACTGCCGGCGATGGCAATCACTCCCAACGCAACCAGCGGCCCGCCCGCTCCGCCATCGCGCTGGAGCTCGCGCAGGCGGTACTTGGGCGTCTCGCCTTCTAGCGAAACGGGAATCTTCTCGTAGCGTCTTTCTTTCCCGTTGTCCCCGGCGTTGATCGTCAACACATCAAAATCCGTATCCGCGAACTCGCCATCTTCCCAGAGTGCCGCCCCAGCGATAATCGAGGCGACGCCCGCAAGACCCGTGGCCAAAAGCCACTTCCCCGTCGTGGGTTCCCCCGCGTAAAAGTGCATCATCCCCGGCACCGGAATCGCGCTCCGCATCAATCCAGTGGAGATGCGGCGGTTCATGTCCTGGTACTCCTCGTAGGTCATGTCCTGCGGTATGGGCATTAGCGGTGCCTCGTTCAGCACATCGCCCGTTCCCTGCGATAGAACTGACGATGGCTGGAGCAGCATAGCCACCGCTCCTACCATCCCCCACATTGCGAGTTTTCTCATGGTCAATACTCCTGTGTTAAAATGGATTTTGATAGCCTGTGATGAGGCTGATACTGAAGGTCCGAAGTCCAAACATCAAATTACCAGTCATACTGTCCTTTTCTCTGGAGAAATCGCCCAGAGTCGACCAATACACCCTTCAAGGCTTTTTCCACACCGACATCCAGAATAGGACTACTGTAGGTATGAGCACCTTGAGTGTTGTCGAAAAAGCGTCCTGCTGGATCAACCATAACATAACTCCCTGTCATCATCTTATTACTTTCCGGTACTACATCTATCCCCTCATTTTCAACCACCCGATTGCTTTTTACATACTGCTCAAACTGTTCTGTCGTAATCGCTAACTCATCAATATGCGCATCGTTTTGTCCCTTGACGGGGAGGACCTGCAACAGCTTCCATCGTTCCGGTTTTGCCAGTCTTATAAAATGGGTAAAATCATCTTGCCATGTCATAGAGGTTACTACCGTATTGATTTTCAAACGCATTCCACATCGCTTTATCTTATCAACAATTTCCAGATACCTTCTCTTCGTTAAGGGAACCCTAGACCGGATTGCACGACCGAGATATTTCAATTTTTCTTGATCTAAGGTATCAATACTCAGTGCGATCCAGTTCAGGATTCCACTTACGCTGTCTAGCCAGCTATCGGTAATCCTTGATCCATTGGTGACAATAGAGGTCGTCATCCCATGTTCTTTTGCTCGTATAATCAGGTTCGACAACCACGGACAGAGGGTAGGTTCACCACCGGCAAAATTGATCTTTTCAAAGCCTGATTCGGCAAGCCGATCCACAACCGAGATAGCATCGTCCTTCGGCAAGTGCCCTTTGGGCAAAATGCTTTGCTTGACATCTTGGAACGGGGCAAAGCAAAACCGGCAGCGCATATTGCACGGCTCCCATAGATGAAAGTTGACCGCTGGAATGTCCTGTGAAGCGCTCACGACGTGCCTCCTTGTCATTATTTGGAAAATCCGCTGTCGTTATACTTGAACCCCCAAACACAGCAAAAACGTTACCGCTATATTTTCACCACGTCGAAAAAGCCGCCGCTCCATGACCATCGACCGCATCTTCCACCGAGTCATCGCCAACAACTAGCCCCAAATCTCCCACGGCAAAGACTGTTGGCGGTTTACAAAACTCCGGCGAAGGACGATCCGGCCACTCAGATCGGCCAGCTAGCAATCGGCTGTGATTTATAACTGATGTTCCGCAGCTTTCTCTCGTCTGCCACTTGTGGCCCTGTCCGGTGTCATTCCCACGAAAGCGGGCTTCACCGCGCCTTTAGGCGTGACATATAGGGCAGAGCTGGCACTCGGCATGTTCAGACCGTTTCAAAGCCCGTGCGTAACGTCAGTTATAACAACACCTAAGCACGGCAATGGTGTCCCTGCTATTGTCTATCTCAGAAAGTCGAAGAAACGGCGAGGCGGTCTAACCGACTGGTCAAGGAATTTTTCAAGCTCGTTGCGCTTCATGGCGATCTGGTCGTTCACGCTCGCGGTGTCTTCTAGTATCCAGTCGGGTATGTCACTTTTGATCTGACTCGACGCCATGGGTTGCACTCCAACAATTATCAAATCGCCCGAGATGGCCCAGCTCCCTGTGGGTGGGCGGCTGTCTTTGGTGTACTTGTCGCGATGGAGGAGGTTTTTCAATACCAAACGAGGTCGTTCAAATGCGCGACTTTGGTATTCGTCCAGCGTCATTGTTTTACACCAAGTTGGCAGTTTTGAACCCGGCGGCAGATTTTCCTCAAAGAGGCGACAAAGCACCGACGAGGATAGCTCAAGGATGTCCACATCGTGGTGTTCTGCGCCGATGATGGAGTTCATTTCTTGCAGAACTCGGTTCAGATACTCCCGGTAGAGAGCCGTGGTCAACTTTTCACTGATACCGGACACTGATCTTTGAAGATTGCGGCGAGTTGGAGTGTCGTCGCCGGGCAGCGATGTTCGGGTGTAAATCATCAGACATCGCTTTATAATCTCAGGCGGGAAGTTGCGGGCCTCTGCATTCATAGACAGCGCGAAGCATGGATACTCAGGATACTGTATCGTTTCGTCCTTGATGATTTCCGGTGCATGACGGCTGAAGCGATCTCGGGTCACGTCGTCGAACACGACGGGGAACCGCTTGTATGATTCCTGCAAACCGCGCAGATTGCTGCGCGTGAAGTACCGCGTCTCGACTATCCGGGGATAGGAGAACATGGACCTCATCAACGTTTCGATCAGGATGCTCTTGCCGCAGTTGCTCTGACCGTATAGCACAGCGAACATGGGCTGGTCGAAGCTAAAGTTTCCCTTTCTGAGGGCGTTATTCCTTAGATCGCACATTAGCGGCGAAAAGTAGAACCAGCACATGAACGTGTAGTAATCCCGCTGCAACCTAGAAACGTCCCCTGCAAATCCGTTTTCGTAGTTTCCAAAGAACTCCAGCCATGCCGCTACATCACTTCGCACCTCGGCAGGGTCAGCCTCTAGGCTCAATTCGTTCCCCGACAGGATGAACCTTTTTCCATCGTAAGACAGAAACGTCCTAGGGCCATCGTCTTCCTGCCTCGATGTCACTATTCGGGTCATCTGCTTGACGATTCTCGACGCGAACCGGATGTGGCCTTTGCCGTCGGGACGAATATCCGCTAG
Organism: Candidatus Latescibacterota bacterium; assembly: GCA_022820705.1. GTDB lineage: Bacteria > Latescibacterota > UBA2968 > UBA8231 > UBA8231. The sequence goes on from JAJEEZ010000056.1 coordinate 8,612, forward strand.
GGCCTGTCGGCGGATCGGTGTAATGCGTTCTACCTGCGACAGAACCTTTGAGATACTGTACTCGGCTTCGGACTCCTGTTCGGGTGGAACGTATATCGTCATTCCGCTTGGGCTAGAATCGGCTTCCTTCAGTATAGGAGTCTCTTGGATTGGCATCAGCTCGGCCAAGATGGGTTTCTCTCTGAGGGGCACTCGACTAGCGGCGATGGCACGTACAGCCTCATATTGGGTGAAATAGTGCGTCCAAGCCGCATCGTCGTTGTCGAAGGCGATCAGGGTCTCGGCTTGTCTGCCAGAAAACGCGGTCTCGGACAGATTAGCCGATCCGACGATGACACGCCTGAGTCCCTCTCTTTCTAGCAGATAGATTTTGGCGTGGGCGATGGCGTCCTTCACTACGAAGAAACGCGCTGTTCCTTTGGCGGCACGATCGTAGATAATTCTCCGGCGCTCGTCAGATAGCCCTGCGACCCCAACAAAGCCTTTGTTTAACTTTTCGTCCACGACGGTCTGGAATGCCAAGAGATTCGCGGCGTCCCGTGTCAATATCCCATTGTGTCCAAAGACGCACTCGAAATCATCGTAATCGAAGTCCCTTAGTAGCCCTAAGATCATCGGAATGCTTGGGGTGTACGTGAGTGTACGCATGGACGAAAAACCGCCGAAGAGGTCCATATCAAAACGCTCGACTCTTTCGGCACGTGCATAAACGACTTCCAGCCCGTTGCTTTGCGTACGAGAGTCAGGATCATCAAAGGCAAAATTAGGTTGTAGCGTCATCGGCAATGTTCCTCGTGTTTAATTTTTTACGCAGATCGAGAAGCTGAATCCCTTGACATTGAATCCGGCGTTATGCGAAAATCCGCTGGCGTTATACTTACCTTAATAACATAACTCTTCACCCGCTTGCAGGGCTGGATCGCCTGCTGCGTGCGTATATTGCGTATATGTAGAGAAGCTCCGACATACAACGATCTGGCCACTTAGGTCGTCCAGCCAGCCTTCAGTTGTGCCTTATAACACCTGAGCACGGCAATGGTGTCACCCCTATCGGCTAGCTCACTAGGAGCCGTCCCACTCCTTGTCCCAAGACCGGGAGCGGCCTACTTTCCTTGGGTATCCGGCCAGACTCCTCCGCTGTGAAGCCGAGCGGGAATATATCGCCTTCTTATCTTCCCAAGCAGGGTGCGTGGCCGCAACGCCCATCTTTCACGCGGAGAAATCTCATGAAGATGGCACGCCTGC
>JAJEEZ010000116.1:0-7819 GCA_022820705.1 Candidatus Latescibacterota bacterium
GACGACTTGGACAAAACCCGACTCGAACTGTACTTCCGTCGGCGCTTCCCCGATTGGTCCACGCCAGAAGACTGGGCTTCTACGCTGGCGGCGCACAAACTCGCTGCGATCTCGGAGGTCGGGGCCACGCCGACGCACTTGGGCATCCTGCTCTTTGCCGTGCAGCCCGAGCAATACATTTCCGGAGCGTACATCGATCTGGCCGTGTACCACCACGACATTCCCGACGGCAACACCGTGGATAGCCGGCAAATCACCGGGCCTTTGCCCGAGCAAATCACCAAGGTCGTGTCGTATTTCCAAGCCTCTCCTTTGACGCCGATCATATCGCGGAAAAGCGGCGACGGCCGGCGAGATTATCCCAGCTATATAGACACTGCACTCCAAGAGGCCGTCGTGAACGCCGTCATTCATCGGGACTACGGAGTCGCTGGATCGCAGATTATCATTCGCATGTTCCCCGATCGCATTGAGTTCCAAAATCCCGGGGCGCTCTACAACACATTGACCATTGAAAATTTGTACGCCGGGTGTCAGCCAGCGCGTAGGAATCAGTTTCTCACCGGCTTTATGCGCTACTACGAAAGCCCGGTTACGGGATCTAGTTTTCTGGAAGCGCGGGGTGAGGGGTTTTTGAACTTGGTCCGCGACAGCTTGCGCCTGTCTGGACGGCGGCCGGAACTGGAACAGATCGGGGAGGCGACGAAGTTGACGATTTACGCGGCGCAATACCCGGAATTGGCGTAGGGTGATCCCTCCGAGCCGTTGGGCGCAACTTAGTAGTTGAAGGCCGAGCGGCCTAGCCCAACGGTCCGTCGATGAATGTTCACGTGGCGGGGGCGTTGGTGACGTATCAGGAGTTGCTTGGGAGATAGACGTTTAACTCGGTGAAGGTGATGACGGACAAAGATAATAGTGCCCGGATAGAGAATGTTCTGAAACAGGTTCGGTTGTTGAAGGATAAACACGAAAAGCTTGCGGAGATTACCGGCGAGAGCTTTAACGTTTTTTCTGTACTCGGCGTTGAAACGAAGGAGGTGAAGACGCACTCGTCAATCCTTGCCGAACTGCTGAATCCAAAAGGTTCTCACCGACAAGGTACAGTGTTCTTGAAACACTTTTTAAACCTGATGTCGTCTGATCTTTCTAACCACGGTAACCTTGAAGATTTTTGGGTAGGAGCAGAGGTGTTCAGCAAATATGGGAAGATCGACATACTTTTGGAGAAGAAGGACGACGCCTGTATCATCATCGAAAACAAGATAAATGCCGGGGATCAGGACAGTCAGTTGAATAGGTACTATATGTACGCAAAGGAGAGGTTTACAGATGAACGGATAAAACTGATCTACTTGACTCTCGATGGTAGGGAGCCGAGTGAAAAATCTCTTGCTGGCCAAGGAACTTTGGACAAAAGTCGCGTAATCTGCATGTCGTATCATAGCGACATAGTCGCTTGGCTGGAGGATTGCTTCAAAGAAGTTGTCAGGGTTGCTCCGATTCGAGAAATACTATTTCAGTATCAGGCTCTGGCCAGGAAACTGACTGGACAATCAACCAACGGAGATTTCTTTATGGATAATATAGTCGAGCTTCTGACCAAAGAGTACGATCTCATTCCTGAGTTGGAGAAGTCCATTCCCGAGACAAAGAGCACGCATACTAGACAAATTCTGGGAGAAGTTGAAAAAACAGATCACCACTGATGTTTGCGGTATCGAAAGTAATAGTCAGGGGGAGGGAATAAACTTCACCAAAGTTGCTAGATGCGAGTGGGATCCTCCCTTTGAGATTGCACTCAGAGTAGAGCTAAACAACGATGGGGTATGGTACGGTTTTGTGCTTCTTGATGAGAACGGTTTGAGAACAGAATGCAAGGAGGAAAAGTTCAAAAAATACGCCGATTTGGCTAGCGGTGAACTTACAAGGAGCTCCTCTTTGACGTTGAAATATAAATACCTGAAGTACCGGAATCAGTGGGTTTTTTCATCTGCCCTTAGGGAGGAGCAGATGCGCTATATTGTTGAAGACGCTGAATTAGAAAAACTGGTCGAGACAATTACTCAAGAGATCAAAACCGAAGTAACTAACTTTAGAACTAACTTTAGCAACTTAAAGAAGAAAGCCAGCCTGTAAGGTATCGACCCCTCCCCTACGGCGAGTACGACTCCCGTTTCACCCCATCCTCCAGCACCTTACTAAATAGGCCGAATCTACGTATGTAACCCCAATCTTTTTCGTCGTATCTCGTTCTACGTGTGCGCTTGCTCTAGAGCGGCGTACTCATAAACCGGGGTCTCGATGGTGCGAACGGGACGACAGCGCTCCCACACTGCTTGCTGCAGGCGCTCAACGGTCTCCGGTGAGAAGTGCTTCTCACCTGTCTCGACGTTGACTCGCGCTGGGACGTTCTCGATGAGGAAGAGCCGCCCATTGAACTCAATGTGGTACATCACGTTTTTTTCAATCAGCGTCTCTTTCCATGCTCCGTCTTCAGGCATCGTCCTATATCCTTACCTTGAAGTCAATCCATCCACGAAGACACATCACCCCTTCATCCCCGTCATCACCAGCCCGCGCTCAAAGTAGCGCTGCCCCATAAAAAAGACCACCAGAATGGGCACGGTCGCTACTACGGAAGCGGCCATGAGCAGATGCCACTGCGTGCCGTACATGCCGGCAAAAGCATTCAGTCCCAGCGCCAGCGTGCGTTTCTCGTTGCTGTGCAGGTATATGAGCGGCCCCATAAAATCGTTCCAGAGACTGAGAAAGCTGAGAATGGCCAGCGTCGCCAGCGTCGGCTTGGCCAGTGGCATGGCAATCGACAGGCAAATGCGCAAATTCGAGCACCCGTCTATGCGCGCGGCGTCGATCAAATCTATGGGCAGGGTCTTAAAAAACTGGCGCAAAAAGAATATCTGGAAGGCATTGCCCGTACAGGCCGGCACCAAAAAGGGGAGAAATGTATCGACCCAGCCCAGCTTCTGGAAGAGCACAAACGTCGGGATCATGGTCACCGCCGCGGGCAGCATCATGGTCGATAGCACGGCGACGAACAGCACATCGCGGCCAAAAAAATTCAGCCGGGCAAAGGCATAGGCCACAACGGCGGAAGTAAAAAGACTCGCCCCCGTGCCAAAGACCGTGATGATCGTGCTGTTGAGAAAATAGCGCCCGAAAGGCAACGTCGGCTGATTGAAGATCTCTACGAAGTTGGCCAGCCGCAGCACCGAAGGCAGGAGACGGGAAAAGACCTCGTCCGGCGTCTTGACCGAGGTGATGAGCATCCAGGCAAAAGGCACCAGAAACCAAAACGCCAAAAAGGACAGCGCGGCGTAGAGAATGAGTTGGCGTCGTAGCGATAGGGTGTCCCCAGAGGCGCTGCTCATTGGTAGTGCACCCATTTTTTGCCCATCGCCAGTTGGATCAGCGAGACGATCAGCGTGATGATAAAGAGGACCAAGGCCATGGCGCAGGCATAGCCCATCTGGAAGCGCTCGAAGGCCGTTTGAAAGAGATACAGGACGTAGAACAGGGTTGCGTGCGCTGGCCCGCCTTGGGTCATGACATAGGCTTGGTTAAAGACCTGCAGCGAGCCAATCACGCCGACCATCGTCAGGAAAAAAATCGTCGGGGTCAGCAGCGGTAAGGTGACGTATCTAAAGCGCTTCCACGGACCGGCCCCATCCAGTTCCGCCGCTTCGATCAACTCGCGGGGAATATTCTGCAGGCCAGCCAGAAAGATCATCATCGATCCACCCAAGCCCCAGATGCTCATAAAGATCATACCCGGCATGGCACCCGCCCGCGATGAGATCCACTGGGGCCGGCCAATGCCGATCCACTCGAACACCGCCATCAATCCGGTCCAGTCGAGGAACAGGTTGATCAAGCCAAAATTGGGATCAAAGAGCCACTTCCACAGCAGCAGCATCGCGATACCCGCCACGACATTGGGCAGAAAGAAAGCCGTGCGAAAAAAATTGACTCCGCGCAGGCGGTGGTTGACCAGCATGGCCAGTCCCAGCGCCAGCACGAGCCCCAGCGGCACGGCAAAAACCGTGTAGTAGATTGTATTAAACACCGATTTGTAAAAGAGCGGATCGTGCGCCAGCTTCTGAAAATTGGCCCATCCCACGTACTCTGGTTCCGTAAAGAGGTTCCAGCGCGTGAAGGCCAGACCAAAGCTGGCCAGTATCGGCCCGAGGGCGAAGAGCACCATGCCCAAGATCCACGGCGATATGAAGAGATACCCTTCTAGGTGCTCTCGCAGGTTGAGTTTCATCCGTCCACCTTGGCCTTCTGCAGAGCCATATTGTCGCGAATGGCTTGGTTGATTTTTCTGGCGGCATCTGCTAGGGCCTCGGGTACGCTTTTTTCACCTAGCATGACCAGTTCCCACTCTGGATTAAAGAGCAGATTGTATTCGGCGGGATTGATATAGGGGCTGCGATGAAATAATTCGGTGCGCTCAGCGGCCTTGAGAAAAGTCTGGGTGATCTCCGCATTTAGATTGGGATTTTCGACGAAAATAGGGCTGTACGCGGTTGCCTGCGGCCGGGAATGTTCCAGCCGATCTTGGCAATGGCCTCCTGTCCTTGGGGCCCGACCAGATATTCCATAAAGCGCCACGCCTCTTGTGGGTGTTTGGTATGGGCGTATATGCCATAACCGACCATGCCGCCGGACAGATAAATATCTACTTTGTGGCGCGGAGGCGTTGTGACCCCCCACGCAAAGCTCTTGATGTTTTTGCGGAATTGGGGTACGAACCACTGGCCGTAAAAGCACATGGCCACGCGTCCCGTTTCGAACATCACGTTTACCGGACTTTGCGCTTGCTCGGCGTAGCCCGGTGCCACGTGCCAGCGCGTAGAAAGATCGGCGGCAAATTGCAGTGCCTCGATCACCTCTGGGCTTTTGAGCAACACGCGCGTCCGATCGGCGGAGAAGATGCGCCCGCCCGACTGCCAGATCCACTGCTCTGGATTGGCGTTGTTGTACACGCCAAACTGGATGATGCGCCCCTGCTCGTCGCGCTTGGTCAAGCGCCGGGCAATTTCTACAAACTCTTCACGCGTCCAACTGCCGTCTGGATGGGGAATACCTGCCTCGTCAAATAGGTTCTTGTTGTAGAAAATCAGAAAGTCAGGCGACCAGTCTTTGCACAGCCCGTAGATCGGCCCTTGGCCAAAGCGCTTGCCGTCCCAGCGGTATGGCTCGACCGTTTGCGGAAAAAAATCTTCAACGCCAACGATTTGGCTCTTTTCCAGATAGGGCTCCAAGTTGAGGAGCACCCCTTTGGACAACATGTTGCCCAAAGTGACCGGTGCCACATAAAAGATGTCGGGCGAGCGTCCCCCGGCCATCATTGTCAGCAGTAATGTATTGAAATTCTGCTGGATGTGGATGAATTTGACCTTTATATCTGGATTGCCCGCTTCAAAATCGGCCATGAGCTGATTGAGCATGGCGATTTCCTGCGTATTGCCCCAGCCGGCGAGGACGATCTCCGTGCGTCCGCTCTCCTTTTGTGCGGACGTGTCGAGCCCCAGTAGCAGGGAGCGCGCCGTGGGCACGCTGAGCAGGCCCACCACGCCGAGTATGCAAAGGCTATAAAACAGAATAGTGCGGTCCATAATTCATCGTCTAACTATCCTGAATGGCATGAACGGTTCGAGATGCGGATCGTCTTGTGAACACTACTCTGCGTCCATCTGCGGATAATTTTATCCATGACTTAGTGCTCCGGTGATATCGGAAATGACTCGATATCCCCCGCGACGGTCTCCAGCAGGGTTGCGATCTCCCGTTTGTCGCCCTCATCCAGCGTTAGCTTGCCCGCCGGTGCCCGTTCCACCAGCGTGCTGAATACCCCTCGGCGCTTGAGGATATAGCGCATAAAGGGGTGGTTTTCGAGAATAAGCAGCGGCAATAGGCGACGGTGCATTGCGCGCGCCTCCTCTTCCTGTCCGCCCCACCACAGTTCGGTGATCTTGGCCAGCACATCGGCCAATTCGCAGGCGGGCATATTGCCGTTTGCACCACGGCGCATCTCATCGGGCAAAAATTTTCCCGCCGCCCCGCCGAAGATGCACTTGACCCGATCGCCGACCATATCGGCCACCTCGGCGATGTGCTTAGGGCCGGGCTGTCGCTCCTCCTTGACGTATTCGACCTGCGGGATCTCATCGACTAGTTGCGCCACCTGTTCGCCGCGCAACGGCGCGTACATGTCGGCATTCTGCACCATGATTGGTCCGTCGAACACCCCAGCTAAGCGCCGGTACAGGTCCATTGCCGTGGCGGCGTCAGTGCGCGCCGGCGTCATGGCGATAATCGAATCCGCCCCAGCTTTTTGCGCCGCCCGCGCATAGAGCAGCACCTGCGGCACCGAGATCCCGGAACAGCCGAAGACCACGGGTAGGCGTCCGTTGACTTCCTCCAGCACCGCGTCTAGCCCCCGGATACGTTCCTCTTCGCCCAAAAACCAGAACTCTCCGACCATCACCGGCCAGACGATGCCGTGCTGGCCGCTCTCGCAGCAGAAGTTGGCTACCTTCTTCAGGTCGTCAATGTGGATTTCGAGGTCTTCTCTGTAGGGCGTCGGCAGCAGGCCGAAGACCCCTTTCATATCGTCAAATCGCGTCATTGTTCATCCTTTCGTGTATATAGCTACTCGACGACAGTTATATAGGGTTCGATGTCCTTTAGGCGCTGCATATCAATGCCCTTTATGTTGAGCAGGCCTTTTACATTGTGATAGGGGCGGCCCTCAATTATTCTCTGCGCCACTGCCGGCCCTATCCCGGGTAGCGTTTCTAGTTGTGAGCGCGAGGCCGTATTGATATCGATGCGCTTTGCCTCGAGTTGAGAGAGTGTCGCACAGCTAATCCACAGTAGGGCCACGACTGCACAGCCCACAAAATTCCAGCGTTTCATAACGCACCTCCATTGTGGCAATTTCGCGTTTTCCTTAATGCATCCAATTCACCGAGTGCGCTCTTTTTGCTTGCGCGCGAAAAGGCGCATCTGCTGCTGAGCCGCGAGTGAGTCTCCTACTTCGCGGTAGGCCACGGCTAAACTATAATGGGCACCGACATAGGTGGAATCGGCTCGCAAAACTGCTTTAAAATCGTCGATGGCCTCCCGGGCATTTCCCTCGCGCAGCTTGGCATTACCTAGGCCGTTTATTGCATCGACGTAGTTTTCCTTTATTGCCAAAGCGCGCTCATAGGCCGAGCGCGCCTGCACCGGATAGTCTTTCATCAAATAGGCATTGCCGAGATTAAACCACGCCAGCGCATAGCCCTCGTCTAAAGTTAGGGCTTGGCGATAGGCCGTGATGGCATCGTCAACTCGCTGCAGCCGCATATAGGCCGTGCCCAAATTCTGCCAGGCTTGTATCTGGGCGGGATTGATCTTCAGCGAGGCTTTGTACTCTTGTGCAGCCATTTCAGCAAAACCTAACTTCGCGTAGATCACGCCCAAGTTATAGCGGGCTACGGCATCGTCGGCGTGGCCTTTGAGACGCAAACGCTGATCGCGAATGGTATCGAAATGTGGATCGAGGCGCTTGAACATCTCGATTTGCTTCTGCCCTTCGTCTGGCTTTCCCAGCTTCATATACACTTTGGACAGGGTCAAGTGCGCTTCTGGATAGGCCGGATTCAGGGCGATGCTTTGTTCGAGTACAGCGGCCGCTTCGGTCTCTTTGCCCTGTTGGGCGAGCACCATTCCCAGTCCATTTAGGGCCTCTACAGCCGCCGAATCGCGCTCGATAGCTGCGCGAAAAGCCGCCTCTGCTTCTTCGTGGCGA
>JAJEEZ010000267.1:0-3902 GCA_022820705.1 Candidatus Latescibacterota bacterium
CCGGTTCTGAGAGGGCGAGCCTGAAGAAAACCAGATCCCCTGGTTTGAGGTCCTGCAGTCGGTTGACGGGGCGGCCGACGCGGTATATTTGCCTAGTGGTGAGAGGCAATTCGATGCCATACGTCTTGCGGAAAATGGCCCGCACAAAGGCCGAGCAGTCCATGCCAGCGCGGGTGTTACCGCCCCACTTGTAGGGTACGCCGAGATACCCTTCGACGACGTGCGCGAGGCGGCTGGGACTGGCACGGCGACGCTTTTCAAGTTCGCGCGCCACGCTGGAGTCGGCCGTATAGCGCGGAGCCGAGCGGATTGAGCAGCTACAGGTGGCCAGCAGGCACAAGAGGATAAGGAGGTGTAACATTGGCGGCCCGTTATCGCGGGTAGGAGAAAAATCCCCGACCTGTCTTGCGGCCCAAGGCACCCTGCGCGACCATCTCGCGCAACAGGGGGCAAGGGCGGTATTTGGCGCTGTCTAGACGCTGGGCGAACGATTCGAGAATATCCAAAGTCACGTCGAGTCCGACGTAGTCGGCCAAAGCCAGCGGCCCGATGGGATGGCTTGCCCCCAGCACCATCACCCGGTCGATGTCTTCGGCGCTGGCCACGCCTTCGGCGAGGGCATAGATGGCCTCATTGATCATGGGAAAGAGGATGCGGTTGACCGCAAAACCGGGGCTGTTGGCGACCGCGACGGGCGTCTTGCCTAGGTCTTGGGCCAAGGCCATGACCGCGGCAAAGGTCTGGTCCGAAGTCGCGGTTGCGCGCACTACTTCAACTAGGGGCATGGCTGGAGGTGGGTTGAAGAAGTGCATGCCTATTACCTTGTCCGGCCGCCCAGACGCAGCGGCGAGCGCGTCGATATCCAAGCCGGAGGTGTTGCTGGCGAGGATGGCCTCTGGCTTGGCGAATTGTCCGAGTCGGGCGAATATCGCGAGCTTGAGGTCTAGGCGTTCGGGTACTGCTTCGACGACCATGTCGGCGGTGTCGATGTCGGCAAGTTGGTCGATCCCCCGCAGCGCGGCGATGGCCGCTTCGCTAGCGGCTGGTTCTAATCGACCTTTGGCGGCTTGTTGGCGCAGGCGTGCGGCGATGGCGGCGAGGCCCTGTTCGCGGGCGCAGGGATCTGCGTCGTAGAGCAAAACTTCCCTGCTGGCTTGGGCCAAAACTTGGGCAATACCGCTCCCCATAGTGCCAGCCCCAATGACGGCAATGCGTTTGAGATTTAGCATGTTATCCAACTAATCGCGAGTAGGGGGCGGTTTGCAAACCGCCCCCTACTAATATATTGCGGGAGCCAAGAGATCGCCTAGATTGATTGCTTCGCCGCTAGGCAGAAAATAGAAGCAGAGGAGAATTAATGGCAGCAGAGCAAGGAAAACTAAGGAGCGCCGACTGGTTTGGACGCGAGGATAAAGGCGGCTTCATTCACCGCAGTTGGATGAAGCGCGGCCTGCCCGAGCACGAATTCGACGGCCGTCCGGTCATCGGCATCTGCAACACGTGGTCCGAGCTGACGCCGTGCAATATTCACTTCCGCGACTTGGCCGAAGCCGTCAAGCGCGGCGTGTACGAAGCCGGGGGGTTGCCCGTGGAATTCCCGGTCACCTCGCTGGGCGAGCCCATCATGCGCCCGACGACCATGCTCTTCCGCAACTTGGCGAGCATGGACGTGGAGGAGTGCATTCGCGCCAACCCGGTTGACGGCGTGGTGCTCCTGACCGGATGCGACAAGACTACGCCAGCTTGCTTGATGGGAGCGGCCAGCGTCGATTTGCCGACGATTGTCGTGCCCGGCGGACCCATGCTCAACGGCAAGTACCGCGGCAGCGATATTGGTTCGGGAACGGACGTGTGGAAGTTCAGCGAGGATTTTCGCGCTGGGAAGATGACGCGCGAGGAGTTTGGGCTGGCCGAGGACGGCATGACGCGCTCGGATGGGCACTGCATGACAATGGGCACGGCATCGACGATGGCCTGTATGGTCGAGGCGCTCGGCATGACCCTACCCGGCGGCGCGGCGGTCCCGGCCCCGGACTCGCGGCGCAAGGTGCTGGCGCATCTGGCGGGGTCGCGCATCGTCGAGATGGTGGGCGAAGACCTCAAGATGTCCCATATCCTCGGACGCACGGCTTTTGAGAACGCCATCAAGGTAAATGCGGCCATTGGCGGTTCGACCAACTGCGTCGTCCACTTGCTGGCCCTCGCCGGGCGCGTCGGCGTTGAGTTGTCCTTGGACGATTTTGACCGCCTCGGCAGCGAGTTGCCGCTATTGGTCAATTTGATGCCCGCGGGCAAGTATCTGATGGAGGATTTCTATTACGCCGGCGGCTTGCCGGTGGTGATACAGGAGTTGAAGGACGAATTGCATCTGGATGCTTTGACGGCGACGGGCAAGTCGCTCGGCGAGAATGTCGCCGGGGCGGTCTGCTACAACCGCGACGTGATTGTGCCGCTGGATGCGCCGCTGATCGAGGCCGCGGGCTTGGCCGTGCTCCGGGGCAATGTTTGCGCGGACGGGGCGATCATCAAGCCGTCGGCCGCCTCGCCCGAGTTGATGCAGCATCGCGGCCGTGCGGTAGTCTTCGAGACAATTGAGGACTATCACGAACGGATCGACAGTCCCGATTTGGACGTGGATGAGTCGAGCGTATTGGTGCTGCAAAACGTCGGGCCGGTTGGCTATCCAGGCATGGCCGAGGTCGGCAATATGGGTTTGCCGAAAAAGCTGCTGGAAAAGGGCGTCCGGGACATGGTGCGCATTTCCGATGGCCGCATGAGCGGCACGGCTTATGGCACCGTGATCCTGCACGTGGCACCCGAAGCGGCCATTGGCGGCTCGCTGGCGCTGGTGCGCGACGGCGACATGATCGAGCTCGACGTGGCGGACCGGAGGCTGCACCTAGACGTGTCGGACGAGGAACTGGCGCGTCGCCGTGCCGCTTGGCAGCCCCCCGCGCCCCACGATACCCGGGGCTACGTCAGCCTCTATATCGACCATGTGATGCAGGCCGACAAAGGAGTTGACTTCGACTTCTTGGTCGGCAAGTCGAGTGCTGTTGTAACGCGCGAGGCCCACTAGGCAGTGGCCAGTGGCCAGTGGTCAGTGGTTAGTGACCAGTCCCTGCACCTAGGGGGAGGGGAACTAATCACTGGTCACTGGCCACCGACCACTGATTTTAACGAAAGGACTAGACGGTGAAAATCGCCAAGATCGAACAGTTTTTCCCGCGCCAGCGCATGCGCTTGGTAAAGGTTACTACGGACAATGGTATCGTCGGCTGGGGTGAGACGACCCTAGAGGGCAAGCCCAAGAGCACTTGGGCGGCGGTGGAAGAGTTGGCCGAGTACTTCGTCGGCAAGGACCCACTCCGCATTGAGCACCACTGGCAGCACGTCTATCGCTCGGCCTTTTTTCGCGGCGGCAATGTGCTGATGAGCGCGCTGTCGGGCATTGATCAGGCGCTGTGGGACATCGCCGGCAAGCACTACAATGTCCCCACCTATATGCTCTTGGGCGGTGCGGTGCGCGACCGGATTCGCGTGTACGCGCATTGGGGCGTCCACGGCCAGACCGACGAGGCACTGGCCGCGGCGCGAAATCGGCTCGACATGCTGTTGGCCAAAGGCTACACGGCCTTTAAGACGGGGCCGGGAGGCACGTGGCGTGCGCACGAGCCTCCGGCGAGAATTGACGCCTTTGTCAAAGACGCCTATACCATGCGCGAATGGGTTGGCGATGAGGTAGAGCTATGCTTTGACTTCCTCGGCAAGATTGCACCGGGGTTGGCGATTGAGGTGTGTGGCCAGCTCTCGGGGATGCGGACGATTTTCGTCGAATAGCCGATTCCGCAGTAGAAAGTCGATGCGATGAAGGAGGTCTCCGATCACGTGCCGTTTCCCAT
>JAJEEZ010000042.1:0-10725 GCA_022820705.1 Candidatus Latescibacterota bacterium
ATCAGCGCCGATGGTGCAATCGTCGAAGTGGCGATTAGCGACCGTATCTCAGCGGTGCAAAAAGCCTATTACACCATTGATTACGACGACCAACAGCACCCCATCGCGCCGCTGGACGGCGTCTTTGACAGCCGCAGCGAAAAGGCGCGCTTTGCCGTCGAAGGGCTGGCAGCGGGCGAGCACGTCATTGTCGTGCGGGCCATCGACGCCCTCGACAACATCGGCGTGCGGCAAGTCGTCATCCAAGTCAAGTGAACCAGTCCGCGCAATATATGCGCCGCGCCTTGCGGTTAGCGCAGCGGGGGCGTGGTAAAGTCAGCCCCAATCCCATGGTCGGCGCGGTGGTGGTGCGCGGGGACTGCATCGTCGGCGAAGGGGCTCACCTGAAGGTCGGCGGCCCCCATGCCGAGGTCCACGCCCTGCGCCGGGCTGGCGACGAGGCGCAGGGGGCCGATCTCTACGTCACGCTGGAGCCTTGCTCCTTCCACGGCCGCACTCCGCCCTGTACTGAAGCTGTACTACGCGCTGGCATTAAACGGCTCTACTGCGCGATGGAAGATCCCGACGAGCGCGTGGCTGGGCGGGGGATCGCCGCGCTGCGGGAACAGGGCGTCGCCATTGACGTCGGGCTTTGCGCTGAGGAGGCGCGCCGCCTCAACGCGGCTTACATCAAACACCGCACCCAAAACCTGCCCTTGGTCCTGCTCAAGCTGGCGCAAACCCTCGACGGCCGCATTGCGGCGCGCAGCGGCGATGCGCGTTGGATCACCGGAGATCAAGAGCGACGCCACGTTCATCGTTGGCGCTCTTGGGTCGATGCTGTAGCCGTTGGCGCAGGCACCGTGCAAGCCGACGATCCCCTTTTGACGGTGCGCCACGTGCCCGGGCGCGACCCGCGCCCCATCGTCATAGACGGACGCTTGCGCACCTCGCCCGAGGCTCGCGTCTATCAGCGGCCCTGTGCCGTGCTCGTCACCGCAGAGGACACGCCAGCCGACAAGCGCCGTGCCTACGCGGACAAAGGAACCGAGGTTTGGACTTTTCCGGCTTCTGCCGGGCGCATCGACTTGCACCTGCCCCTTGGGCGCATGGCGCGAGAGGGCGTGACCAGCGTCCTCATCGAAGGCGGTGGCCAGTTGGCTGCGGCCGCACTCGGCGACCGCGTCGTTGACCAAGTGCTGCTCTACCTCGCACCGAGGCTGATGGGAGAGGGGGTCGCTGCCATTGGCGACTTAGGAATCGAGCGCGCTGCCGAGGCCATTCACCTTGCGTCCTGTCGCACCCAGCGGCTAGGCCCTGATCTGCTTTACACGGCTGAGGTTCAATACTCTTGTTCACCGGACTCGTAGAGGAACTCGGGAGCGTGCGCGGTCGCGTACGCCGAGGCGCATTCCAGCAGTTGGAGATCGCCGCCGAGCGCGTTCTCGCCGACTTGCAGGTGGGAGATAGCGTCAATATCGACGGAGTTTGCCAGACCGCAGTAGCCATCGGAGAGAGTGGTTTTTCAGTCGAAACAGTCGCCGAAACGCTCGCCCGCACGACCTTGGGCACCCTCGGTATCGGGCAAGCGGTCAACCTAGAGCGTGGCCTCCGCGCCGACCCGCGGCTCGGAGGCCACCTCGTCTTGGGACACGTCGATGGCATAGCCCGCATTCGTCGGCGCACGGAGCGCGATGGCGAGCATCGCTTCGAGATCGAGCCACCGCCCGCGCTCGCCCGCTACATCGCCGCCAAAGGCTCAGTGGCCCTCGACGGCATCAGCCTGACGGTGGCCGAAGTCAGCGGCGATGCCTTTACGATTGCGGTCATTCCGCATACATTTGATAACACAACGCTTAGCCACCGGCGCGCCGGTGATTCTGTCAACCTCGAAGTCGATGTGATTGCCCGTTACGTCGAGCGTTTGCTCGGCGAACAACCTCAGCTCAGCTTCGAGGACTTGCGCGATATGGGATACTGAGCAATGCTCGATTTCAACACCATTGAAGAAGTCGTCGAAGACCTGCAAAACGGCCGCATGGTCGTGCTCGTCGACGAGTGCGAAGCTGTGGGCGAGGGCGTGTTGGTAATGCTCGCCGAGCAAGCCACTGCCACCTCGGTCAACTTCATGACCCGCTGTGCCAGCAGCCCGCCCGTGGTTGCCGCCACCGAGGAGCACCTCAAAGCCCTTGAACTGCACATGCAGATCCCCAAGGCCCACGAGCCGATGGACGCCTCGATCATGGTCTCGGTCAGTGCCCGCGCTATTGAGGGCACCGGCGTTTCGGCTCAGGACCGCGCCGTGACTATCCGCAAACTAGCCGACTCCGACAGTGCGCCCGAAGACTTCGTCCAGCCCGGGCACGTCACGCCGCTCCAAGCCCAACCGGGCGGGGTGTTGCGCCGCGCCGGCCACACTGAAGCCTCGGTCGATTTGGCGCAGATGGCCGATTGCCAGCCCGTGGCCTTGATCGCCGCCATCCTCGACGAAGCGGGTGCGCTGGCCGACGCGTCCTACCTGCTCAACTTCGCGCGCGAACACGACCTCAAGATCACCACCATCCACGACCTGATTGCCCATCGCCGCCGCACCGAGAAACTGATTCAGCTAGAGGCTCAGTCGCCCATGCCAACCCGCTACGGCGAATTCACGGCCTATGCGTACCGCAGCTTGGTTGACGACAACCCGTACCTCGCCCTCGTGTACGGCGAGGTCGCCGACGGCCGCGACACTTTGGTGCGCATGCACTCGGGTTGTCTAACTGGCGACGCGCTCGGCTCGCTGCTGTGCGACTGCGGTGATCAGCTAGCGCAATCCATGCAACTTATTGCCGCAGAGGGGCGCGGCGTCATCGTCTATATTCAGCACCACGAGGGGCGCGGCATCGGCATTTTGCACAAGCTCAAGGCATACGAGCTGCAACAGCAACAGGGCCTCGACACCATCGAAGCCAACCACGCCCTCGGCCACCCCATGGACTCGCGCGACTACGGCATTGGTGCTCAAGTGCTCTACGATCTAGGTTTGCGCCGAGTGCGCTTTTTGACCAACAATCCCAAAAAGCGGGTCGGCTTGGATGCCTATGGCCTGACCGTCGTCGAGCAAGTGCCCATTGAGGCCGCTCCCAACCCGCACAATATCCGCTATCTAACAACCAAGCGCGACAAGATGGGCCACGCCCTCTTGCTCAAGCGCCCAGCCGCCGAGGACGAAAACCATGCCCAAAGTGCATGAAGGACAGCTCGACGCCCGAGGCCGCAAGTTCGGCATTGCGGTCAGCCGCTTCAACGACTTGGTGACCACCCGGCTCCTCGACGGCGCATTGGACTGCATCCAGCGACACGGCGGCGACGGCGGCGACATAGAAATTGCTTGGGTCCCCGGAGCTTTTGAGCTGCCTATTGCCGCTAAGAAGCTAGTCGGCACAGGTCGCTTTGACGTCGTCATCTGCTTGGGGGCCATCGTCCGCAGCGATACGCCCCATTTCGACTACGTGGCCGCCGAGTCGGCCAAGGGCATCGCCCGCGTCGGCCTCGACAGCGGTACTCCAGTGATCTTTGGCGTCATCACTGCCGACACGGTCGAGCAGGCCGTGCAGCGCGCGGGTGTCAAGGCCGGCAATCGCGGCTGGGACGCCGCCCTCAACGCAGTTGAAATGGCCAGCTTGATGGCCGAGTTAGGATGAGCGGCGAGGACGATTTTTTTGGCGATGGAACCTCGGGCGACGAGGCACCTCCCAACAATCGCCACGGTGCCCGTCAAGTGGCCCTGCAGGCCCTGTACTGGAAACAGAGTGCGGCAACCGACTCACTCGGTGCTTTGGATCAGCTCTGTGCGCGCTTTGGCTTGGCGCAAGAGGTGCAATCCTTTGCGGCTGAACTCTTGCAGCGCGCAGCCGAGCACGCGGACGAATTGGATGCGCTGGCTGCGGCCCGGGTTCAGCACTGGCGCTGGGAGCGCATTGCCCGCATTGATCGCTTAATTTTGCGCTTGGCCTTGGCCGAAATGCTCTTTATCGAGGAAATTCCCGTCCGGGTCTCCATTTTTGAGGCTGTCGAACTAGCCAAGTCCTACAGCACCGATAAGTCCTATGCGTTCGTCAATGGTGTTCTCGAAGGCGTCGTGCGCCAGAAGGGCCTCAGAGTTTGAGGTTGCCCATGTGTAGAGGCCCGCGACGCGGTACTAGTTAAGAGGATTTAGTATGCTCAACTCGCTCGTAAAAAAATTCCTTGGCTCGCAGGCGACGCGCCAGTTCAAGCGCACGCTGCCACAAGTAAGCCAGATCACTCAGCTAGCGGCTTCGTACCAATCTCTAAGCGACGCGCAGCTCCAAGCCAAAACCGCGACCTTCCGCCAAGACCTACAGGCGCGCAACGCGGACAGCCGCCAGCAGCTCGAAGCCATCGAGGAGCACCTGCGCGGCGATCTAGAACCTGAAGAGCGCGAACAGCTCAACGACCGGTACGGAGAGCTAGACAACGCCATCCGCGATGTGGAGGCGGCCTTTCTCGAAGAAATCATGCCCGAAGCCTTCGCTATGATCGTCGAGACCTGCCGCCGGCTCTTGGGCCGCACGTGGGACCGCGCCGGCGAATCCGTCGAGTGGGACATGGTGCCCTACGACGTGCAGATTTTCGGCGGCATCTCGCTGCACCAAGGCAAGATCGCCGAAATGGCTACCGGTGAGGGCAAGACCCTAGTGGCGACGATGCCCCTTTTCCTCAACGCCATCCCCCAACGCGGCGTCCACTTAGTTACCCACAACGAATACCTCGCCCGGCGCGACGCTATGTGGATGGGGCCGATCTACAATTTCTTGGGGATGTCCGTGGGCATCATCCAAGACGTGTTTCAGACTGGTGCCGAGGCATACATACTCCAAGCGCCTGAAGACGTGCCCGAGAAGTTCCATTGGGAGCGGACCGACCACACAGCCGCGTACAAGGCCGATATTGTGTACGCCAATCACAGCCAAGTTGGCTTTGATTACCTCCGCGACAACACGGCTGTACTGCTCGAAGACCTGATGCAGCGCGAATTCAACTACGCCATCGTCGATGAGGCCGACTCGATCCTCATCGACGAGGCGCGGACCCCGCTCATTCTTTCCGGGGCCGTCCCCGACTCCACCAATCAATACAAAGAGATGCGCCCGCTCGTGGAACGGCTGATGAGGGCCCAGACCAACTTCGTCAATAAGATCATCGCCGGGGCCGAGCAGGCGGGCAAGGAATCGGGAGATTACGACTACGACACGGGGATTGCACTGCTCAAGGCCACCCGCGGCGCTCCGACCAATCGCCGCCTAGCCAAAATTCTACAGGAGGAAGGCGTCAAGCGGCTGATCAACCGGATCGAGGCCGACTACATGCGCGATAAGCGCCTCAACGAGCTTGACGAGGACCTCTACTTCGTCGTCGATGAGAAGGGCAACACCATCGACCTAACCGAGAAGGGGCGCGACTTGCTCTCACCCAATGAGCAGGCCCTCTTCGTACTGCCCGACATCAGTATTGAGGTTGATGCAATTCGCAACGACCCGGACCTGAGCGCCGAGGACAAGGCCCGCAAGGAGGAGGAGGCACACCGCACGTACGCCGAGAAAAGTCAAGCGGTGCACAACATCAATCAACTGATGAAGGCCTATACGCTCTTCGAAAAGGACGTGCAGTACCTCGTCTCCGAAGACGGGCGGGTGATCATTGTCGATGAAGCTACGGGCCGACCGCAGCCCGGTCGGCGCTTTGCCGATGGCCTACACCAAGCGCTAGAGGCCAAAGAGGGAGTGAAGCTGGAGAAAGAAACCCGCACCGTCGCCTCCATAACCGTGCAGAATCTCTTCCGCATGTACCACAAGCTGGCCGGCATGACCGGCACAGCCGAGACCGAGGCCAGCGAACTGTGGGAGATCTACAAGCTCGACGTGGCCGTCATCCCCACCAACCGCCCGATTCGCCGCTTTGACCAAGAAGACCAAATATTCCGCACCAAGCGCGAGAAATACAACGCGATCATCGAGGAGATCGACCGCCTGCACAAGCTCGGCCTGCCAGTGCTAGTGGGCACCATCTCGGTCGAGGTCTCCGAGTTGCTCAGCCGAATGCTCAGCCGACGCGGCATCAAGCACCAGCTACTCAACGCCCGCCACCACGACAAAGAAGCCCAAATCGTCGCCGAAGCCGGTCGAGCTGGTGCAGTCACCATTGCCACCAATATGGCCGGGCGCGGCACGGACATTAAGCTAGCGCCCAAGGTCGTCCACCTCGACCGCCAGATCGTCGAGTCCGCCCTCACCCTCGAAGACAAGCTGCCAGTCGGCCAAGGCTTGCGCCAATACCTGCAAGAAAACCCCAGCGGCTTGCAGGTCATCGGCACCGAGCGCCACGAAGCTCGGCGCATCGATCGCCAGTTGCGCGGTCGCGCGGGACGCCAAGGCGACCCTGGTTCCTCGCGCTTCTACCTGTCGCTCGAAGACGACCTGATGCGGCTGTTCGGCTCGGAGCGCATCGCCGCCGTCATGGATAAGCTCGGGGCCGAAGAGGGCGAGGTCATCGAGGCTGGTATGGTCACGCGGTCGATTGAGCGGGCGCAAAAAAAGGTCGAGGCCCGCAACTTCGAGATGCGCAAGCACGTGCTCGACTACGACGACGTCATGAACCAGCAGCGCCAAGTCATCTACAATCGCCGCCGCGACCTACTAGAGCAAGAAAGCGCCCGCGAGCAAATCGCGGAAATGATCGAAGAGAGCGTCGATAACATATTGGCCTCGCACGTCGATGCAGACGACCTAGCAGAGGAATGGGATTGGGAGGGCCTGCAAACCGAGTTTGGCAGCACCTTCTTTTTGGGCTATTCCATCTCCGAAGACGAGCGCGCCCACGCCAGCATCGATAGTCTGCGCGAGCAGCTACTCACCACTGTGCGCGAAGCCTACCAACGGCGCATTGACGTCGTCGGCGAAGAGATTTTCCGCGAAGTCGAAAAGGGCATCTCCCTGCGCACCATCGACACTTGCTGGCAGGAACACCTCCACGAGATCGACGAACTCAGGGACGGGATCGGCTTTGTCGGCGTCGGCGGGAAAAACCCCCTCATAGAATACAAGAAGGGGGCCTACGACATGTTTGAGAGCCTAATCGGCCGCATTGCCCAAGAGACGCTGCGCAACCTCTTCCAGCTACGCATCGACATCGGGACCGAGGCTTTGGAGCCGGCGCGGCGGCCAAGTCGCATCAACGCGGTTCACCAAGACGCTACCAACATGGGCTTTCGCGGCGTCGGGCCAGCCCCGACGGGCGTACCCGGCCAGCCCGCGCAACTGCGCGGCTCGGGCGGCGGTAGCAGCGAGGGGCAAGCCCAAGCCGCGCGCCAGCCGGTCGTCCGCGAACAACCCAAAGTCGGGCGCAACGCCCCCTGCCCCTGCGGCAGCGGCAAGAAGTTCAAAAAGTGCTGCGGGGTCAGTGCCTAAGCTCGGGGAACGACATGACCTTCTGGGAAGTACTCTGTCTGGTGTTGTACAGCATCATCATCGCCGTTTTAGGGGTTTACGGCCTTCACCGCTACCAGCTACTGCGCCTGTTTTATCGGCATCACCCAACCCCAGTTCCCCAGCCCGACCACTTTGCCGAGTTGCCCTTCGTCACGATCCAGCTACCGCTCTACAACGAATATCACGTGGTCGAGCGCCTGCTAGAGACCGTGGGCCAGATCGACTATCCCCGCGACCGCCTGCAAATCCAAGTCCTCGACGACTCGCAGGACGAAACCCGCGACAAGGCGAGAAAAGGGGTCGCACGGCTAGCGGACCAAGGGCTGGATATCGAGTACCTCGGCCGCACCAATCGCCACGGCTTTAAGGCCGGGGCCTTGGCTGCTGGGCTAGAGCGCGCCCAAGGCGAATTTGTGTTGGTGCTCGACGCCGATTTTGTGCCCACTCCCGACATCCTACAACGAGCCATTCACTACTTTACCGACGATTCTATCGGCATGGTACAGATGCGTTGGGGACACCTCAACCGCTCCTACTCGCTCCTGACGCGCATCCAGTCGATCTTTCTCGACGGCCACTTCGTCGTCGAACACACGGCCCGCAACCGCTCGGGTCGCTTCTTCAACTTCAACGGCACCGGAGGGATCTGGCGCAAAAAGGCCATCTACGACGCCGGCGGCTGGCAGCACGACACGCTCACCGAAGACCTCGATTTGAGCTACCGCGCCCAGCTAGCGGGCTGGCAGTTTCTCTATCTGCCCGAAATTGAAGTGCCCGGCGAGATCCCTGTCGAGATCAATGCCTTCAAGTCGCAACAGCACCGTTGGACCAAAGGCGCGGTCCAGACGGCCAAAAAAGTGCTGCCGCGAATCTGGCGTTCTGCGCTACCAGCCAAGGTCAAGGTCGAGGCCACCTTCCATCTAACGGCCAACCTCTGCTATATTATGATGCTCTTGATGGCCCTATTGACCGTTCCGGTACTTTCTATACGCTCGCAACTCGGCTGGGAGCGGTTTTTTATCATTGACCTGCCGCTGTTTTCTTTTGCCACCATGGCCATTTCCGGCTTCTACATTACCTCCCAGCGCGTGCTCTATCCAGATTGGCGACGACAGATCAAGTACTTGCCCATGTTGATGGCCATTGGCATGAGTCTCTGCATCAACAACACCCGAGCGGTAGTCGAGGGCCTCGTCGGGTACCAAACCGCTTTCCACCGCACTCCCAAATACGGGCTTACCGGACGCCGCGCTGTCCGGCCTCAGCATCGGAGCCGCAAACAAAGCCAGCGGCGCAAGTACCTAAGCCGCTGGCCGCTGCTGTCTTTGGGCGAGTTGGGCATGGCGCTCTACTTCGTCTTTGCCCTCTACCACGCCTATGCAACTGGCCTCTATTTGGGGATGCCCTTCCTGCTGCTGTTCCACGCCGGCTTTCTCTACACCGGCTTGCTCTCCAGCGGCCAGCGCTGGTTGCACCGAGCGTCCTAAAACGCAAAAAGCCCCCGGGCCGCTCGGGCCGGGGGCTTGGCTCGCTTGAATACCGTCTGAATTACTGGGGCCACTCCAGCGGAAAATCCGGCAAATTATGGCGATCCCACAAGACGTTCATGCCGTTGTGATGTCGCTTGGTGAATTTCTCGATGTGGCGCACGCCGATATCGACATTGCTCTTCTCGCGCCGCATTTCGCGCCCCTTATCGCCGGACAACTCTATGGACTGCGAAACCTTGTCAACATAGAGGTTGTGGGTCACGCGCAGTTCGCGGTACGTGAGATCTCGGGGAAAGGCCTGCAGTTCCGCTACGTAGTCGTTGATGAGCTGACGCGCCTTGGCGAGGTCTCCTTCGGAGATCTCGCTGATCGGCTTTCTCAGATGCTCAATAGTATCGACAATCTGTCGGTTTTTGTCGTCCAGCTCCTTCAACTTCGTCACATACTCGATGAGTATTTGCTTGTCTTCCTCTTCGGTCCCACACCCGACCAAGCCAAGCGCCAGTGCCAACACAGCTAGTATCCTCGACATATAGACCTCCCTATAGGGGTGAGATTGTCTGTTTAGTCGGCCTCAAAATACACCGACGAGGAGGGAAAATCAAGCTCTCTCTCCGCTGGACCCTATTGACGGCGCTTATGCGCCCTCATAATATCAACTTTTCACATCCCACGCTCTTACTTAAGGACATCTATTCTTATGGTAACTCGCGAACAGATCCAATCCCAGCTCGATAACTGTCTGCTGGAGGCCAAATTCCCCCAGTGGGAGTCGAGCTATAAGCGCGGCAAGGTGCGCGATATGTACTTGCTCGAAGACCATCGCGTGCTGATCACTACCGATCGCCAAAGCGCGTTCGACCACGTGCTCGGCACCATTCCCCTCAAGGGCCAAGTGCTCAACCGCATTGCCCAGTACTGGTTTGAGCAGACCCAAGACATCGCCCCCAATCAAATCATCTCCGTGCCCGATGCCAACATCACCGTCGCCCGCGAGTTGGATATCCTGCCCGTCGAGGTGGTAGTGCGCAAGTATATGACGGGCAGTTCGGACACCGCTATCTGGACCCATTACAACAGCGGCGTGCGCCACTATTGCGGCCACACGTTGCCCGACGGCATGGTCAAAAACCAGCCCTTCGACGAGGCGATTATCACGCCAACTACCAAGGACGAGGTCCACGACGAGCTGATTTCGCGCGACGAGATCATCGCCCAAGGCTTGGTGTCAGAAGACATCTGGACCCAAGTCGAGGAGATCGCCCTCGCACTCTTTGCGCGCGGCGAAGAGCTAGCGGCCAAGCAAGGCTTAATCCTCGTCGATACTAAGTACGAAATGGGGCTAGACGCAGACGGGCGCATCACGCTCGCCGACGAGATTCACACGCCCGACTCGTCGCGCTTCTGGATCAGCGACACCTACGCAGAGCGCCACGCCCGCGGCGAAGAGCCCGAAAGCCTCGACAAGGAATTTTTGCGCCTCTGGCTCCGCGACAAGGGCATTTCCGACGACAATATCCCCGAACTCGACGACGATATCCGCATCCAAGTCGCCGAGCGCTATATCGACCTTTTCCAACGGGTTACAGGCACAGACTTCGACGCCGAACTCGGCGCAACGCCCGTCCTACAGCGCATTGAGGAGCGGATTGCGGAGTACATCAACTAATTAGAGCGCTATGGTCAAAAACTTGCTCCGCGCCTTTTTGGTCTTCCGCCTAGAGTTTCACCAGCCCACCCTCAATTTTGAGACCATGTTGAGCTAT
>JAJEEZ010000136.1:0-5061 GCA_022820705.1 Candidatus Latescibacterota bacterium
GGCAGAAAATTCCATCTCCTTTTCGCTGGAAACCCAGACCGGCCGGGACGATACGCCACAGGTTTACACCATCTACACCGAACTGAGAACCGAACGCGAAGTGAGTTTTGCCGAATGGGATAAAGCGCCGTACGATGATTACGTGCGCCCTGGAGCTCAGGGGCCAGAGCGGCCCGACGTGGACAACTGGAGCTTCTGGTCGGTGCCACAAGGAGCGTCCGCAGGCGAAGGCATAGAGATCCTCTCGCCGGATAATCGGCAGTATCTCAAAATCAACTTCACGATGGCAAGCGAGGATTTGTTCACCTATGGCCGAATGGATTCACTGGTCGTAGAATACTCGCCTCTACTGGTCGATGCGATCGTCGGGGAGGTCGCATTGCAGGACGAACCACAGCCGCGCGGGCGCAAAACGGAAGTGCCCTTGGGCGAGGAGCGCATTTTCACTTTTGACGTGCGGGCCGACTTTGAGTCGGAGACCAAGTCGGGTTTTGACGCCTTAAGGCTGCAAACCCCGGGCCGCGTCCAGTTTATAGGACTGGAAATGGGCGATCCCTTAGTCGCTGTAGAACCTGACAGCATCGCGGAAAAACGGGGCGAGTTGATCGTCTATTTTCCGTCCAACCGCATCGCGGCCGCAGACAACAGGCCGTTGCGGCTGCTGTTCAAAACGGGCGTCTTCAGTTTTAACGCCTTGTTTCAGGGAGAGATATTTGTCGTGGAAGGGGAAGGACAACCCCAATCTATTGATCCCGGAGATGCCAATGCGGAGGTATCGACCAATTCCATCGAGGTGCTGGCACTGAGCGAGAAGTTAGATGTGCTGAGCGCATTAGATGTGAGATCGACCGTAGTAACGCCGAACGGCGACGGACGCAACGACACGTTTGAACTAGCCTATTCACTGCTGGGCGTCCAGGCCAGCCGAGTGGTCTTTGAAATCTACGATTTGCGCGGACGCAAAGTGCGCACGATATCGGCCGATTCCAGAAGCGAAGGGCGTTATGTCGAAGAATGGGATGGACGAGGAGAGGGAACGGGACTCGTAGCTCCGGGTCTGTATCTCGCCCGACTTTCCGTCGAAACGGACGCGGGTGACTTCACGCATACGCGCATCATTGCGGTGGCCTACTAAACGGGCTGCGTATATGAGCTAAACGCTGTCGAGGTGTACCATGAGAAAATTCACTGCGATTCGTACTTTGCTCGTCGCTACCCTGTGTGCAGCAGGGGCCTATGCCGACGAACTGCGTCTGAGTAGCCCGGCGGACTGGCAGACGTGGGCCATTCCCAAGGGCACGCTGGAAATTGCCGACGACGGTAGTATCAGCCTAGCGTGGATGCGCCGCAACATAAACGCCGTAGCCGATGCTGCAGAGTTTTCCCATAGCGAAGGCAAGAAACAGGTTTTTGGTGGTATCCGCGAAGTGAATTCAAACCCCCAAGATGCGGCTAATATTATTGACCAAGATCCATCGACTTGGTGGCAGCCGTCTGTCGATGATCCGCTGGAAGATTGGTGGATCGAAATCGACCTCGGCCGGCCGGTATTGGCGCGCAAGTTGCGCTTTGTCTTTCCGGATGCACTCGACGCCAAGCCCTTTCGCAATTTCACGGCTTACATAAGTAACGGTGTAGATACGCGTTATGGCGTGACCTACCACCCGGTCGCCGTCACCACAACACCCAATGTAGAGCGCGTTTTTGAAGTCGATCTGAAACGAATTGAGTTGGGTCTGGCCAGCGGAGAACATCTCATAGAGCAGGATACGCTGGATTTTAACCTAGTCCACCACGTGCGCCTAGTGCCCACGGAAAAAAATCCAGGCGCGGCGCTGGCTGAGATCGAAGTGGATGCACTGGGAGATAATCTCGCCATAGGCACGGTAGAACGGGGTGGGGCGGTGCGAGCGGGGCGGAGCGAAGATAAGGTCGGCACGATCTTCGATGGAGATGTCAATACCAACTGGCGACTTGCCGTCGGCGGAGACCAAGCCAAGGAAGGCAATCTCAGGACCTACGTCGAAGACGGCGATTGGTTCGAATGGGATCTGGGTGCCACGTTCTGGGTAGACCACCTTTCCCATCTAGACCTGACTGTCGGAGACGGAGAAGGGTCTCCTGGCTCTCACGGGCACGGAGCCAAGCTATTTATCCTCACCACCTCGGACGGCACGCCGGCCAGCGGCCTGACCAGCGACCGCATTCGCAGCAATTTCGACTACCAGGAACTCAGCGACGTATTCAACGATAGATTCCCCAACCAGCAGTCGTATCACTTTGCATTCCCGCTGCGAAAAATCCGCCATATCTTCTATCACCGCAGCGGCATTCCAACGCGCCTGCAGATCCGCCAGTCGGTTTTTGAATACATACTCCACGGCGAAGGGCACGTGGCGGCGACGGAAATGGTGTCGGACTTCATCGACCTAGGCTCCATGAAGAGCGTGCGCAAGCTGTCGTGGGACGCCGATTTACCCGCTGGTACGCAGATCGAAATTCGCTCGCAGACGGGCAACACCTTTGAACTCGAGAAGAAGTATTACCACAAGAACGGCACGGAATTGGATTCGGCCCGTTTTGGCAAGCTGCCCAAGAGCGTGCGCGGGCGCATCGACACCCTCAAGCTCAAAGGACCGGATTGGAGCGGCTGGAGCCAGCCCTATGATTTTCCCGAGGAGGCATTCCTCTCGCCTACGCCCAGACAATTTCTGCAACTGCAGATTCAACTGGCCAACGACGATCCACAACTGACGCCGGTACTGCGCTCCCTGACTCTGGAATTCGACAATCCCCTCGTCAGCGGCGGCATCGCCGCGCGCATATTGCCGCGCGAGGTCGGACTAGATTCGCTGCAGCGCTTTACGTATTTGCTGCAACCGACCTTTGCGCGCAACGACCAAGGCTTTGACGAGATCTTTATCCAAGTGCCGGGAACTGTGCAAGAGGTTGGCATACGAGTCGGCGGACAGAGCGTGCAGCCGGGGGAAGTTGAACTAACAGACGGGCTGCTAAGAGTCGGACTGCCGGAGCGGGTGCGGGAGGATTCGGTGGAAGTGCTGTTTACCGCGCAGGTAACGGCCAATGCCACGCTCTTTGAGGCTTGGGCTGGGGACAGCCAGCAGAATGTGCGCCAAGGCGTCGAACCCTTAGAGCCGCGCTCGATGATCGTTTTTGTGCCCGACGTGGCCGGTGGAAATTTGCTGCGCAATGTGCAGGTGACTCCGGTCGTTACGCCCAACGGCGATGGCGTAAACGACGAAGCGCGAATCAACTTTATCGTGGTCCAGGTTGAGGGCAATCCCAACGTGGATATCTACGACCTAACCGGATCGCACCTGCGGACGCTCGACCTAGACGCCGAGGGTTTCGCGTGGGATGGCCGAGACGCTGCGGGAACGGTTTTGCCGCCGGGTGTGTATATCTGCCGCATTCAGATGGAAGCCGACTCTGGAGACCAGTCGGTATATCGCACCATTAGTTTGGCCTATTAATAACCAGCGTGTTGCACAGCAGTAAAAAAGGGAGGGAACAAATGGGCCAGAAGTTTTTCTGTGCTCTGCTAACGGTTTGTCTTTTGGCAGGTGGACTATTAGCCGAAGGCCTGCAATCGGGTTTTCTCAATCCCTATGCCACCAGCGGTGTGCGGATATCGCCCCAGACCATCACGCCGACTATGCGGAAATGGTATCTGCCCCAAACGCTCTACGATATCTACGGCTGGAGAAACTGGGAGTACACCAACTACGCCAAGGATCGCTACGAGCGCTATACCGACATCGTGCTACAGGGCCAGCGCTTTTACGATATCTACGGCAATTACATCACGCGCGGCTGGAGGATCTACGAGTGGGCGCAGCAGCACCCCACGGAAACGGGCAGCGCGATCGACAAGTCTGTGGAGTTCAACAACTGGTTCAACAACTTGGTCATTTCAACGGCGTCGCAGGGCCAATATCACATGGCGTTGACCGTGGGCGAGCAACTGAGGACGACGCTGACGCCGATGACCTTTTCCAAACCACTGTTTAACGGCGTGCAATGGGATTTCCTCTCCGATAAATATGCCCTGACGCTAATCGCCTCGCGCACGGACAATCCCGCTCTGGCGGCTACGGCGACCAACCGCGACCAAGGGGCCACAGTGCGGACGATCTTCACCAATTTGCTTGGCCTGCGCGGCACAGCCCAAGTCGGCGACTTTATCAAGCTGGGCACCACCTACGTCAACGCCGGGCACTGGAATAGCTCGGAGAGCTTCGGCAACAATTCTCTCAAGGGTACGCTCGGCGGCAACCTGCAAGCTGGCAACGTGCAGCGCCTCCTAGTGCGTCTGTCCGACGATTCGCCCGAGGACGGCGAGGGAGGAGCATTGCTCTTTTTGCACCGCGTGTACATAAATGGCGTGGAACATCCCGAAATCTCCGACCGGGCACTGGTAGACGGCGGCATACGGCGGCAGGGGCGCTGGGAGGCCAGCGGCGGCAACAACATCATCATTACCTACGATATCGAGCGCGACTTCACGCCTATTCCTGGCGAAGACGAGATCATCGACTTCAAGGAAATCAAAAAGATCGAGATCGAATTGGTCCTAGCCAATGACTATGCCGTTGAAGTCACTTCCAATATGCAGGTCAACAACACAGGCGAGCCCGTATTTTTGCCCGTCACCCGCGCAGAGAAAAACATCAAGGACGGCTCCAACCAGCGCGTGGTGCGCTTTAGCTACGGCTTGCCGACGGCCAACGAAGTCGCCGGTCTCACCATGGAAATCGACGACCTCTTTGGCGGGTTTAACTTGCGCGCCGAATACAATATCAACCGCAAATACCGCCGCTTTCCCAACCAGAATTTCACCTACAATCAGGCGCTGGGAAAAGAGAGCGCAGAGGGCTACTACGCAACGGCGTCGCACAACGTGTACCCGTGGTTTGCCTATGGCGAAATTTTTAGCATGGACCCGGGCTATCAGACATTCATGTTCGTGCCCGACAGCAACGGGCGCATTAACTACGAAAGTTCTGTAAACAACGTCTATGAATTCGTAGATGACAACGA
>JAJEEZ010000089.1:0-8226 GCA_022820705.1 Candidatus Latescibacterota bacterium
TGGAAGTCGCGCACCAAAGGCTTGATCTGCTGCCACAACATTTTGCCATCATAGTCGGCCGCCGACAGAAACCGCGTGACTTGATCATGGCTGACGGCCCCGTCCACCAACGCCGACAATCCCGTCGCGGTGGTCGCGCCAAACGAACTGAGCAGGTAATCGCTATATAATTCTAACAGGTGTTTGTCCATACCTTGAAAATACCACTAAATGAGAAACTGCGTAACATCAGTAAATAAGTTAATCCCAAAAATCCACCCCAGCCAGCTTCCGCCCCACACCCGTCAACTCAGCCGTCTTCTCTTCGTGGTGCTCGCGTTCCTCGGCGTAGCGCCCCAGCCCGGACAGCCGCCGCTGCCAAAAGTCCGTGCGCAACCGCCGCGCCTCTTCGCTCTCACCGGCTGGACTCATGGTGATGTACTGCGCCACGCGAGGCATGTCTCCACGATTGACGCTCGCCGTATGCGGCAGTGCCGTGCGCCAGATAACCAAATCGCCCGCTTCGGCACCAACGCGCCGCGTTCCCAAGGCCAGCAAATCCTGCTCGCGGGGGTTGGCCCCCTCCGGCAGCTCGTCGAGCCACGCCTCTAAGCGCTGGTGGAACCCCGGCACGCAGATAAAGGCCCCCTGCTCGGCCGGCGTGTCGCTCAGATAGAGTACGCCCTGTACCCCAAAGGACAACGGACGCTTATCGAAGGACGCATCCCAGTGCAGATTGTGCTCGGGCGCATCCTTGTCTAAGGTCGGCGGACTGATGCTAGCTCGGTCGTGGCTGACCCACAGCTTGTCCGTGCCCCAAATCTGGCTAAAGGCCCGGTGGACCCGAGGGGCCGTGCGGTTGTCCCACATGGTCTGGTGGTGGTAAATCTCGACCATGATGCCGCGCCGGTCCTCTGGATACCAAGTCTCGGGATCGTCCGGGTCCATGCCCGTAAACGCCCACACCGCCCGCCCAGTGCGCTCGGCTTGGTCGCGGTCGATCACCTGACGAGCGACCACGTATCCCTGTTCGGCGAAGAAATCCAGTTCTTCCCTGCTCAAGACATCCATGGCGTTTTCCCTTGTTATAACAATTTGCGCGCGATGAGCTCCTCGGCGATTTGCACGGCATTTAGGGCCGCCCCTTTGCGCAACTGATCGCCGCTGACCCACAAGTCTAACCCAGTCCCCTCGGGCCGCGAAATATCCTGGCGAATGCGCCCGACCAGCACCTCGTCGCAGCCAGAGGCCTCAATCGGCATGGGGAAATAATTCTGCTCGGGATCATTCACGATCCGCACGCCCGCGGCCTCGGCCAAGATAGCTTCGGCCTCGGCGGCCGGAAAGGGTTCGTCAAACTCCACGTTGATCGCCTCGGAATGCGCCCGCAGCACGGGCACGCGGATGGTCGTAGCCGAGATCTGCAGCGCGTCGTCGTGAAACATCTTGCGGGTCTCGCGCACCATTTTCAGCTCTTCTTCGCAATACCCATCCGGCCCAACAGCCGAATCGTGCGAAAACAAATTAAAGGCGATCGGATGCAGGAATTCAGCCGGCTCGGCCTTTTCCCCTGCGAGCACTTGCCGCGTCTGCGCCGCCAACTCCCGCATGGCCCCCGCGCCCGCGCCGCTGACGGCCTGATAGGTCGAGACCACAATGCGCTTGACCGGACGCCGCTGATAGAGCGGCCAGACCACCACGTCCATGATGATCGTCGAACAATTCGGATTGGCGATGATGCCGCGATGCGCTGCCAAATCCTCGGGGTTGATCTCGGGCACCACCAGCGGCACGTCCGGGTCCATGCGATAGGCCGACGTGTTATCGACGACCACCGCGCCCGCGGCCACCGCGTGCGGGTTAAACCGCTTGCTCAAACCACCCCCGGCCGAGGCCAAGACGATATCCACGCCGGCAAAGGAATCCTCGCCGAGCTCCTGCACCTGAATCGAGCTACCGTTAAAGGAAATGGCGCGCCCAGCCGAGCGGGCTGAGGCCAACAGCCGCAGCTCGCCGACGGGAAAGTCGCGCTCGGCGAGTATTTCTAACAGCACCTGCCCTACGGCGCCAGTCGCGCCCATAATAGCCACGTTGTACGTGTCAGTCACCTTCATTTCTCCGTGAGATAATCCATCAATACATGTCCGTGCTCTACCTGCATACTACCCTGCTCGGCCGCCCGCTCTCCATAGGCTTGCATCGAGTCAGCCTCAATCCCCGTCCCCCACAGCACAAAGGGCACTGGCTCGCGGCTGTGGGTACGAAGCACAATGGGCGTGCGGTGGTCTGGAGTGAGCAGCACCCGATGCGGCCCCATCGACTCTAGCCCCGCCAAAATCGGGCTGACGACGCGGGAGTCAAAATCCTCGATGGCCTGTACCTTGGCCTGCGGGTCGCCGTTGTGTCCAGCTTCGTCCGGGGCCTCGACGTGGACATAGACAAAATCGGCATCTTGCAAGGCCGTCAGCGCGTACTCGGCCTTGCCTTCGTAATTAGTGTCGAGATACCCAGTAATACCGGGCACCTCAATGACCTCTAGGCCCGCGCTCTTGCCGATCCCGCGCACCAAGTCAACCGCCGAGATAACGCCGCCCTGCAACCCGTAGCGCTCCGACAAAGGCGTCAACCGCAACGCGCGTCCAGATCCCCACAGCCATATCGCGTTGGCCGGCCGCTCCCCGCGAGCCGAACGGGCTGCATTGACCGGCGCGGCCGCGAGAATGGGGCCAGCCGCATCCAGGAGGGTACGAATTTTCTCAGCCCCTGCGCCCGTAGGCTCAT
This sequence comes from Candidatus Latescibacterota bacterium, assembly GCA_022820705.1. Taxonomy (GTDB): domain Bacteria; phylum Latescibacterota; class UBA2968; order UBA8231; family UBA8231. Next base: position 2,761 of record JAJEEZ010000089.1, read on the forward strand.
GCGCGGCCATGGACTCGCCCATGATGTCGTGCGGCGGATAGGCCTCCACTTCTTCCGGGCCGCGTTCCCACACCAGCAAGTGGCGATAGCCCACCCCGGGATAGAAGCGCAACGACGGCGCTCCCAACTCAGCCGCCAACGCCCCTACCAATTCGGCCGCTTCTTCGCTGTCAATATGACCGGCGCTGTAATCAACCAGCACGTCGCCTTCTCTGTAGATCAAGTTCATGCGAAAAGCCACCCCGTCGTCGCCCAAATCGACGCCCATGCTCGCAGCTTCCAACGGCGCACGGCCCGTGTAGTGTACCCGGCTGTCGTAGCCAAAAATTTCGAGGTTGCCGATGTCGCTGCCTGGATGTCGCTGCGCCGGGATCATCTGGACCAATCCCCCAGCCCCCTCGCGGGCCAAGCGATCCATGCAGGGCGTGGCGGCCGCCTCCAACGGCGTCTGCCCGTCCAGTTCGTCGAGCGGATAGTCCGCCGCTCCATCGGGCACCAACACCACGTAGCGCACGCTAGAGATCCTCCATGCGGATGAGCTTGACCGCCCCCTGCACGGCATCGAGTGTGGCCACGGCCTGCTGCGCCCGCTGCATCGCGGCTTCGCGCGCCTCGTGGGTGACGATAACCAACGGCACCGAGCCACCCTCAAAGTCGCGCTCCTTTTGGATGACCGAGGCAATGCTGATGCGCTCCTCAGCTAAGATGCGCGCGATCCCCGCGAGCACCCCAGGCTGGTCGCGGACTAAGACGCGGATAAAGTAGCGCATCTGCACGTCCTCAATGGGCACGACCGAGACGGCGTCCTCACCCAAGATCATGTCACCAATGGACGTGCTAGCACCAGCGGCCTTGCGCTCGACCAACTCGACCATATCCGCCACCACCGCGCTGGCCGTGGGTAGCTGCCCGGCACCGCGGCCGGAAAACACTTGCGGCCCCACCGCAGACCCCTGCACCTGAATGGCATTGAATTCGTCGTGGATGTTGGCCAACAGCGCGTCCTCCGGCACCATGGCCGGATGCACCCGAGCCTCGACGCACCCGTCCTGTTGCTTGGCAATAGCTAGCAGCTTGATCGCATACCCCAACTCGCGGGCGTATTCAATGTCCCGGCTCTCGATCTGCTCAATGCCCTCGCAAAACACGTCGCGGCCCGTACCCGTGCAGTGAAAGGCAATGCGGCAGAGAATGGCCAACTTCTGCGCGGCGTCCATGCCGCTCACGTCCATAGTTGGATCCGGCTCGGCGTAGCCTTGGTCCTGAGCCTCTTTGAGAACATCGGCGTAGTCGCCTGCACCGCGACTCATCCGCGTGAGCATGTAGTTGGTAGTGCCATTGAGAATGCCGTACAGAGACTCGACCCGGTTGGCGACCAAGCCGTTGCGCAACGAGCGGATGATGGGGATGCCGGCTGCGACGCTGGCTTCAAACATCAAATCCGCCCCATTGGCCAGCGCCAGCTCAAAAAGTTCCTCGCCCCGCTCGGCGAGCAGGGCCTTGTTGGCCGTTACCACATCCTTGCCCTGCCGCAGGGACTCGCTCACCCACTCAAAGGCCGGGGGCGCACCAGTCAATTCCACCACCAGTTGTACATCTGGATCGGCGACGACCGCACTGGCATCCGCAGTCAACAACTCTGGTGCTATGACGGGTCTGCGCGGCTTGTCCAAGCTCCGCACGGCCACGCGCCGCAACGCAAAATCTACGTGCTTGCGCCGCCGCAGCGACGCGGGCGCATCCTGCAACAGCTCAACCACACCGCTGCCGACCGTGCCCAAACCAATCAATCCCACTCCTACTGGCATGTCTTTGCCCAATTCCTTGTTTCGCATCAAGTTAAAAGCCCTAAATATAGAGGGCAACGCGCTTTTTTGGCAAGGTGCGCGCCTCGGTGGATGACCGCACTGAGATAGCCTATATTAAGGGCACACACGACGATTGGAGCCGACCATTATGGACCTCAAAGCCTTCAAACTGAGCCTGCAAGAACAAACCCCGCCGGAGACCTCTCAAGCCCTGCAAGCCCTCTGGTACGATGCCAAGGGCCAATGGGACAAAGCCCACGAACTAGCCCAGCAAACGCCCGACCCCATCGGCGCTTGGGTCCACGCTTATTTACACCGGGTCGAGGGCGACGAAAGCAACGCCGGCTATTGGTACCGGCGGGCGCAAAAACCCCACAGCGAGGCGTCGCTGCCCGAAGAGTGGGAGGAAATCGCCAGCGCCCTGCTCAGCGACTAAGGCATCCCCGCCAAGTATGGGTCAGTTCCGCGCGGTCTTGCGAATTGGTCCAGGTCACGATGGCTCCTCGCCCCTCCCCACGGCTCAGTCGCCGCGGACGCCCAACATGCAAAGGAAGGCTGGTTTGGGCACGATCTTGTTCAAGAGCGCGTCGGCCAAGCGCCAAGCTGCATAGGGCCAGCCAGCACTCAAGCCAGGAAATCCCGCCAACTCCAGCAGTTTGTTGGTCGTCAACCGCACCGCGCGTATTTCGAAGCCCTGGCCTTGGAGATAGGAGGCGAGCGTCTCCTCGTCAAAGCGGTGGAGATGCGCGTTGGCTGGCGTTAATCTATTGCAGTGAATACACAAGTGCTCGACAATGATCTCGCGGTACGGCACACTCACCACCAGCCGCCCCCCCGGACGCAACACCCGCCGCGCCTCAGCTAGGGCCGCGTCAATGTCTTCGAGATGTTCGACCACTTCGGAAAGCACTACCGCATCGAAACACTCAGCCGCAAAGGGAAGATAGTACAAATCGCCAACCTGATAGGCTGCTTCCGCAAAGCGGGCCTTGGCACCGGCTACCCCCAGCCAGCCGATGTCCATGGCACAGACTAGGGCACCTCGGCGATGGCAGTACGCCCCCAACCAGCCCGATCCACACCCGACGTCGAGGACGCGTTCGCCACTGTGCAAGTCGAGTAGGCGCACGAGTGTCTCCAGCCGCCGTTCTTCCGAGGCTCGACGCCTCGGGTCCAATGCTTGAGGATCGACAATCGCCTCGGCATCGGCCTTGTAGTGTACCTTGTAGTCGCTGAGCTGGCCTTTTGGGTTTGTGTTCATTATCGACGGTCTCTTGACAGCAGCGGCGTAGCCCCCATACTATGCCACTCGTTACTCTTAAAATGGTCTAGTTCTCAGTCTTCGCATCCTCTAAACAGGCTGGCAATAAACCACTAACCACGGATCAAATTTTCCATGACGATTAAAATCGGCTTTGTCGGCACGGGCGGCATCGCCAACCACCATCTGCGCACCCTCGCTCAACTCGACGAGGCCGAGCTAGTTGCCTTTTGCGACGTAGTCGAAGAAAAGGCGCTCGCCGCGGCCAGCGAGTACGGCGGCAGGGCCTACAGTCACTACGAGGCCCTATACGACAGCGAGGCACTCGACGCAGTCTATATCTGCCTGCCGCCTTTTGCCCACGCCCAGCCCGAGTTGGCGGCCATTGAGCGCAGCTTGCCCATTTTCGTCGAAAAACCCGTGGCGACTTCCCTAGAACAAGCCCGCGCTGTTGAAGCAGCCCTCCGCGACCAAAACCTGATCAGCGCCGTGGGCTATCACTGGCGCTACATGGATACGACCGCCAAAGCAGTCGAACTCCTCGGCGACGAGCCGGTGGGATTTGCCCTTGGTGCTTGGACTGGCGGCATGCCCGGGGTGTCTTGGTGGCGGGTACTGGCCGAGAGCGGTGGTCAGATCGTCGAACAAACCACGCACATCTTCGATTTGGCCCGCTACCTGCTCGGCGAGGTGGAAAGCGTTCACGCCATGGCGCGCACCGGCCTGATGGAAGACGTCTCCAACTACGACGTCCACGACGCCTCTGTCACCAATCTCCGCTTCCAAAGCGGCGCGGTGGCCAGCATCACCTCGGCCTGTATGCTCTCCGCGGGCGGGCATGTGGGCTTGGACCTCTACCAGAAAGACCAAGTCCTGCGCATCGCATCCGGCGCGCTCACCATCGACCGCCCCAGCGGCCAGGAAGTCGTCGAGCAGGGCAACAATCCAACCCAAGCCGAGGATCGCGCCTTTCTCCAAGCCGTGCAAACCGGCGATCCCACGGGCATCCGCTGCGACTACGCCGAGGCGGTCAAGACCTTAGCCGTAACCCTCGCGGCCACCCAATCCGCGGTGGAAGGACGCGTCGTCTCGCTTTAGCCTACTCGTCTTCGATCAAGTCGAAGTCGTGGATGTCCTCACCGGCTTTGGCCGAGAGGATGTCCAGTGCGGCAAAGGCTCCGTCGCCAGCGGAGATAATGGCTTGGATCTTCTTCAGGCGAGTGCTCCAGCCAATGACGTATAGCCCTTCGACCGAAGTGCGGCCATGGCGGTCGGCCGCCAACCCATCGGCTTCTTTGGCCACGCCCAAGCTTTCGGCCAGCGGGTTGCTCGGCCCGGTAACCAAGATCAGATATTGAGACTGGTGGCTTTGGCCATCAGCGGTTTCGACGACAAACCCCCCCTCGCCCTTTTCAACGCTGCTGACTTCGACGTCCTGAATCTCCCCGCCAAAGCCGCGCACCTGCTCGCGGCCGATCTGCTGGAACTCAGGTCCGGCGATCTTGGGAATGCCCAAATAATTGTACAGCATGGCCTTGTGCATGAGGGTCTTGTCTTGGCCAAAGACGGTGACGCTCATGTCATTTTTGGCTAGAAAGAGCGCGGCGCTCAATCCGCCCGGTCCATCTCCAACGACGATAACATCCGGCATTTCTCAGGCTCCTTTGGCTGTTGGTTAGCGCGGGCAAATAAGGCCGCTAGCCTACGCGATGTCAACCTTACCACGCGAGTACTATGCCTTGAATGGGTACGGATATTGCTTTTCTAATCTCAGGCGCATTGACACCGCTCCACGTCATCCTGTACCTTCCAACCCAAGGAGACCGCCTGCTGTGACCAATTCCCCTTTAACCCCCGAAGAGCGTCTAGCCAAGCTCGAAGGCGTGTATAACCACTTGGCCACCAAGGCTGATATGGCCGAACTCAAAGCCGAGTTCAAGACCGATATCGCCGAACTCAAAGCCGGGTTAAGCAAGGAATTCACGAGCCAGATAAAGGAAGTTAGAAAGGGCTTGAACCAATTACAGGGTGGAATCGCCGTGTTGGGCGTTGTGGTGATTTTGCTACAATTGTGGACTAAACTAACCAGCGGCTAACGCCGACCGCCTCTTAAATTACTCGCTCTCCGGCTCAAACACTAGCTCCGGCACCACTACCTCCCAAGCATCGCATTTCGTGCTGTCCCGGTACTGAGGCTCCGACGCTTCGCGGCTCCAAGCCACGACGGCGAAGACCTTAGCGGACCTGCACCGTGTTCCCGGTGGGGGTTCAAACGCTTGGGCAAGACGCCCTACCACCATCCCCGACCGGTTCAGCAATTCCCAATATCCATTTTTGGTAATTTGCGTTTCTAGCTGATCGCCGGACGACAGAGCGGCAATCGCACGATGCCGCGGA
>JAJEEZ010000402.1:0-4664 GCA_022820705.1 Candidatus Latescibacterota bacterium
GCGCCAAAGTCGCAAATCTTGGACACAGAGCTCGCTTCGGGCACACAACCCGTGCCGAAAATCTGGCACTCAGCTAGGTCGAAGCCGGCCGCGGTAAACACCTGCATCCGCACGAAACGCACGTATTGCGGAGAAATACGCACATCCACCACGGATTGGTCGTTTTGGGTCTCGACCGCGACGGTTTGCAGAATGGGCACGCCTTCAAAGGAATTTTCCGGCGTGCCATCATTGATAAAAATCTCATACCCTCGTAAGAATTCGTTTTGGAAAGGGAATTCCTCCGAGGGAAAATCCGGGTCGCCGTTGCGCGGAAAGAACTTGAAGCGATTGAGACCAAAGCGAGCGCCGAGATCTAAGTCGATGATTAGCCCTAGTACCCGGGCGCTTTGGGTGCCCCCGGAAGCGCGCATGTCCAAGGCCGTGTCGCCGTCGTTGTCGATCACATTGGCCAAGGCTGCGCCAATAGAGCGATTGTTTGGCGACCTAATGCTGCCGCCGCGCAATGGCGAGTTAATGCCGACCGCTATGTTGCGGGTGGTATCGGCGCGCTGGGGTGCGATGAAATAGGGCCGCCCTTCCGGCTCAAAGTCGATGACACCCCCAGGGGCGTTGGTTTTTTCGATCGCGGTCGCACTGCGGATGACCACGGCGGGGAGGTCGCCACCACCACTTTCCCAGCTCAGGCCCGCTGCACCGCCGATGACCACGACTTCCGCAACCGCTGATTTTCCCGCCGCCAAAGTGGCGAGCAAGACGCCACCCATGAGGTAAGCAGATCGAAAAACTATTCGCATAAACTAAACTCTATGAGGTAATTAGCAGGAGGGGCTGTAGAAAGCATTTCACAACGCCGAATACTCCTGCATTGTTGCCCAAAAATCTGTCAAACCCTAAATTAATCGCCTGTTAAATAAGTGAATACTACCCACTAGAGCAAGAAATTTTCAATGATCTCAATCCAGTCCTTTCAGTGCGAGCGCATTCTCCCGCTCCTGTCTTTTTTCGCCCTTTTTCTCGCATCCTGCGATGGTCAGCCCGAACAGCCCGAGGTGCAGGATGTCGTCTTGGCGACCGTAGCCAGCGACCCCATTACCCTCGCGGCTTTCACCGAGTTCAGTGCGCTCATCCCAGAGGGCATGAAAAAGGGCGATACTCCGCTCGACAAAAACCGCCAAGTCCTCAACAGCTTGATCGACAAGCGGCTCTTGCTCGCCGAAGCCGAGGCCCTTCAGCTAGCCGACAATCCCGCGCTCCAAGCCGATCTATCCTTTTTCACCCAAAACCTCTTGCTCGATTTGTACACCCATCGCGAAATATCCCAAAAGATCGTCGTTACGGATGAAGAGATGGAAGCTCACTATCGAGCCACTCACCGCGATCGCGCCCTCCGCTTTAGCGGCATCATGCTAGAGACCCGCGAAGAAGCGGAGGAAATTTTGCAGGCCGTGGCCGACGGGGCGCAGTTCATGGCGTTGGCCAAGGGGCGTTCTCTGCACCGCGATAGCGGCGAACAGGGCGGTGATGTGGGGGGCTACAAGCTCAAGGACAAGGTCCTTCCGGCCATTGCCGAAGCGATCTTCCCCCTCGCCGTGGGCGAGGTATCCGCACCCATCCGCTTCCGGTTTGCCGGCAAGACCCACTACACGGTCTTTCAAGTCACCGACGAGATGCCACTGCCACTCGCCGCTTCCGAGCACAAGGTGCGGGAGGAAATTTTCGGCCGCAAGCGAGTCGCCCGCTACCAAGCTCTCCTCGACTCGCTCAAAAGCGAGTACGGCCCCGAACTGCATCCCGAGCAGATTCGCAACCTCAACCAGCACAGCCAGCAGACCGAGGGCGATCTATACGCCCTGCCAACCGCGTTGAGCGACAAGCCTATCGTTTCCTTTCGCGGTGGTCAAATCAGTTGCCACGAATTCATGCAAATGGCGCGGCAAATGCGCGCCGGTCGCCCCGAGTTGGCCGACTCTGCTCGCGTCGTCTTCCTCCTAGAAACTGCGATCGTCCCAGCCTTTTTCTTCACTGCTGAGGCTCAGGCTCACGGCCTAGAAGAAGATCCCAACCTGCAGCAGCGCATCCGCAACAAGCGGGACGACCTGCTTCTCAACGCCCTGCGGCAGCGCTATGTCGATCAGCACGTCGTAGCGACCCCAGAGGAGGCCCGCGCCTTCTACGATAACCACCCAGAGAAATTTACCGCGCCGCTGACGACCGAAGTGGTAGAAATTCTCGTGTCTTCCGACTCGTTGGCCCAGCGACTCAAGCGCGAGCTCCTCGCCGGTGCCGACCCCGCGCCCTTGGCCCGCGCTCACACCTTCCGCCCCGGTGCCGACCACCACGACGGACACCTGACCCTCAGCCCCTATACCAAGGCGTACTATCAGGGCATCTACGACTTGGCGCATTCGATACCCATTGGCCAAGTTGGCGGTCCAGTGCAGGTCCAAGGCGGCTACTCGGTCTTCAAGGTCCTCGACCGCCATCAGAAAAAGCATCCCTACGACGCCACATCCCGTCGCCGCGCCACGGCTTACATCAAGATCGACAAGTCCAAGCGCGGTTACGTGCGCTATGTGCGCGGCCTGCGAGAGCAGCACCCGGTTGAGGAATTTTCAGACGCGATAGAACGCGCCCTTGGCGCACCTAATTGAAATTGAGTTGGGCCGTGCTTCTGCTCTTGTTGCTCGCTTGGGGCTGCGCCCGCAACGACCCTCTCCTAGTCGAAGGCCAGCAGCACTTCTACAACCGAGAGTATCAAGCCGCGATTGAGGTCTTGCAACGGGCTGTGCAACGTCCGTCCCCATCGCCGGCCTCCTATCGCTATCTAGGGCGTTGTTATCTGCAAGTCGGCCAGTACGAACAAGCGCTAGAAACAGCGCACGCCGGCCTAGCCCGCGATGCCAACGACCCCGAACTCTACGATCTACTCGGTGCCATCGAGATGACCCGCGCATTCGCCGAGGCCCGCTACAGCGACACCGATGCCGCCCTGAGTGCCTTCGAACGAGCAATCGAACTCGATTCACAACGCGCCACCACCCACTACAACCTCGGCCTCGTATATAGCTACCGCGACAGCGCACACCTTGCCGAGCGCGCTTATCTGGCCGCTTTGCAGGTGGATTCCACGCTCGCGCCAGCCCACAAGAAGTTGGGCCTGTACTACCGACGACAAGGGGCCTTAGACCAAGCCCTAAATCACCTGCAACGCGCCGTGCAGTACGCGCCCAAAGACGCCGAAGCGCATTTCCACCGCGGCTTGCTGCATCGTGCTCAAGGACACTACGACCAAGCTGTGGCAGCCCTAGAGCGAGCCGCCGAACTCAACCCCTATTCGCCCCAAGTCCACTTCAATCTGTCGCAACTCTACTTGCGCACCGGGCAGCGCGAACAAGGAGAAAAGGCCCTAGCGCGTTCGGAAATTCTCCGCCAGCACCACCGCGGCATCGGCTCGGACCAATCCCTGCCCGAGGTAAGCGCGGTAGCCATTGGCTCGGCCACGGCCCGCTACAATCTCGCCCTGCACCTCGCCCTGCAAGGCCAATACGACCAAGCCATCCTCGAATATCAAAACGCCCTTGCCATCAATCCCGAACTAAAAGACGCGCACAGCAGCCTAGGCGTCCTCTTTTCCTATCAAGGCGATTTGGCCGCGGCAGCCGCGAGCTTTCGCCAAGCCCTCGCCCTCGACGAAGAAGATCCGCTCAGTCACACTCGGCTGGGGATGATTCTCCTCAAGCAACAACGCTATGCAGAGGCTCGAGCCAGTCTTTTGCGCGCTGCCGCACTCGACTCCAACTTGCACGAGGTAGCCTACGGACTCGGCTTGGCTGCGGCCCGCACGGGCGATTTGGCCGCGGCCGTCGCCCACTTCGACGAGGCCACCCGGCTCAGTCCCACCAGCGCCGCCGCGCAGTTGAACCTCGGGGTGGCATACGCGAAATTGGCCCAATTCGACGAGGCCGCCCGCGCCTATGCCCACGCCGTCGAATTGGACCCAGCCAATGAACGCGCTCATCTCTACCTCAGCGACGCCTACCAGCAATTGGGACATCTCCAAAAAAGCCGAGTACACCGCGAAAAAGCACGTCAGCTAGCACACAAGACCCGGTAGCCCCCATGTCGTGCCAACGCATCCTACTTTGGGCGGTCTGCTACCTTGCGGTGGCCCTCCCATCTCACGCGCTCACCATCTATCGCATCGGCGGAGCCGAGCTGCCCAAACCAGAGCTGGAAGCCAAGTACGAGTTCGTACAGCTATCTTGGGAAGCCGTTGATCCCAACCAGCACGGTCAAGCCCAATGGATCGCGCTACAGCCAGAACGCATCGGTCCGTTGTCGCTAACGCCCTCGGTCAACTTGGCACCGCTCGTGGAATCCCTCGGTGGTCGCATCCTCATCCTAGAGTGGAACGGCTGGCGGGAGTGGTACGAAGACGATATCCTGATCTTCGACGGCGACCCAGAAACCGCTTATCTGGGAGATGGGCGCTATCTCCGCGTCGTCGGCTATGGCCCTCAGCGCAAGTACTGGGTCTTCGACTTTGGCGGGCGTTTCTTCGTCGATCGCGTGCGCTTTTATCCACGTGCGCGCTTTGCGGCGACCCGCTTTGTCGAGAGCTTCATCTTGGGTACCAGCGACGGGGACCCCCTCGTTGACGG
>JAJEEZ010000057.1:0-5452 GCA_022820705.1 Candidatus Latescibacterota bacterium
CCTGGTCTAAAAACTGCGCCTTGTGACAGCGCACCCGCTGCCCTTGCACCGGTAACACCTGCGACTCGCCGACGGCCAAAGTGTGCAAGGCACAGGCAAATGCCGTTCCCAACTCGCCCAATGACTGGCCGACCACCGCGCTTTCGGCCAGCCCTAACAAGCGGCTAGCACTGGGATTGACTAGTGCTACTTTGCCATCGAAGTCGAGGGTGATAATGCCCGACGGCGAGGCCGTCAGGATCTTGTCCATGAAGTAGTGCTGTTCCTGCAGCCGCGTGCGCTCTTCGCGCAATTGGTCGATCATGCGGTTGTACACGCGCACGAGCTGATCCATCTCCGGCTGGCCCACTTCGACGAACTTGCTGGTAAAATCGCGCTCGCCGATGAGTTCGGCCCCTGTGCGGATCAGATCGAGCGGCACCCAAAAATGCTGGATCAAGCGCACACCAATGGCAAAAGACAGGACGAAGAATGCCTCAATCCCCAACAGCCAAAACTTTTCCTCGCGCAGCAAGTACCCAGCAAGCCCCGCAAATACGAGGTGGATCCCGATCAGATAGAGGATGAGTTTGGTGCGCAGGCTCAAGGGTCGATCCCGTATTTCTCAAAGCGGCGATACAGCGCCGCCCGGCTCAAGCCCAACGCCTGGGCCACCCGGCTGATGTTGCCTTGGTAGCGCTCCATGCACTGGACGATCATCGACCGTTCCAACTCGTCGAGGGTCATGGTGCCCGGCGCTGGCAGGTCGCCCGATCCGCTCTGGCCTTCTTCGGGCTGCATCGACAGGGCCGCGGCGAAGTCATCGGCCCCCAACACGCGGCCGGGACTCATCAACGCGGTCCGTTCGACCAGTTGCTTCAACTGGCGGATGTTGCCCGGCCACGGCAGGGTTTGCAGCCAGCTCAGGGCTGCGTCGTCGATTTCCAAGTCGCGGCGGTAGGCTTGGGCCGCGCCCAGCGCAAAGTGGCGCGCTAGCAGTGGGATGTCCTCTGGCCGTTGGCGCAGGGGCGGCAGGTGCAAGACGATGAGGTTGAGGCGATAGAGCAAGTCCTCGCGGAAGGCCCCGGACTCGACCAATTCCAGCAAATTCTGATTCGTCGCCGAAATCACCCGCACATCCACGGAACGGGTCTTGCTCGACCCCAGCACTTCATAGGTCCGGTCCTGCAAAACGCGCAGCAGCTTGACTTGGCAACTCGGGGCTAAGTCGCCAATCTCGTCGAGGAAGATGGTGCCGCCATCGGCCAACGCAAAGCGGCCGGTGCGATCCTGCCGCGCGTCGGTGAAGGCTCCTTTCACGTGCCCGAACATCTCGCTGTCGAACAGGGTCGAGGAAATGCCGCCGAGGTTCACTTTGACAAAGGGCTGATCGCGTCGGCTGCTATTGCGGAAAAGGGCTTGGGCGATTTCGTCCTTGCCGGTGCCGCTCTCGCCGGTGATCAGCACTGAGGCTTCGGTGGGTGCGACGCGGCTTACTACTTCGAGCACCTTGAGCAGTTGGGGGTCTGTGCCGATGATGTTGGCGAAATCGCCTTGGCGATCCAGTTCCTCGCGCGTGATGGTGCGCTCAGTCGCGGGCGTTGCCGCGGCCAAGCCCAGCGCCGTTTTCACGGCCTGGAGGATCTGTTTGTTGGTCCAGGGTTTGGTGACAAAGTCCGCAGCACCGGCTTTGATGCCCTGCACGGCGAGCTCAATAGACCCCCAAGCCGTCATCAAAATGACCGGCACACTGGCCCACCGCTGCTTGATCTCCCGCAACAATTCCATGCCCTCCTCGCCGCTGGTCTGGCGCGAGAAGTTCATGTCCTGCAAAACCAATTCGCACTCGCCGCGCTCCAGCCATTCGAGAGCTTCCGCCGGAGACGCGGCCGTCGCGGTCTGGTAGCCGGCCTGCTTGAGCAGCAGGGACAGCGACGTGGTCACGGAAATATCGTCATCGACGACTAGGATCATTGCCTATTCTCATTCTCGATATAGTCAGCGGAATTCGGGTTGAGTTCCCAACTGTACCGTCTTCTCCATTTGGACACCGTTGCGTACGAGCCCGAAAGAAACCTCAGTGCCGGGTTTCATACGGGCCAGTAGGAAGTCTGCTTGGGACGGAGAAGCTATGGGTTTACCCGCTAGGGTGAGCAAAATATCGCCTTGTTCAAAGCCGGCCTCTTGCGCGGGACTGCCGGCCTCTACTTGGCGGATGACCGCGCCACTCTCGCCCTCGCCCTCAATCAACCATACGCCGAGCCAACTCATCTCATCCGGGGAGCGATAACGCATCCCATTCCCAAACAAATCCAGCAGGCGGAAAGTACCGGTCTGCTCATCGTGAGCCACCCTGAGGATCATAGTAACCTGATTATCTCGGTAGAAATCGCTGGCGGCCTGTTTGGCCCATTCCTCCCCGTCGAAATACTGGACGAACAACGCTGGCCATTCGCTCTCACTCATGTTTCTGAAGGCCAAACGGTGAGTGGCCTTTTCCTTCGGAGGATTGGAGTCCGAGGATGTCAGGTAGTTAATATAATAGTCCCCCGAGTACACTTTAATCCCAATCTCGTCGAACAAATCTGTGAACCACTGTAGCTCTTGGTGGGTTGAATCCGGGCCAAGTTCGAATTCGGGAGGATAGCGCCCTTCCACCATATTTCTGCCAATGAGTTCGAGTTGGTCGAGCAGGGCCTGTTTGGCCGCTTGGAGGCTGTCGTGCTCGGCCGAGCGCTCGGCCACGACGATGGTCCCTTCAATGACATTATTGGTCTCGTCCGTCTCGGGCAGATTGTCTTCCTTGTCCAAGATCCAGCGATATGTGTACGTCCCCGGTTCCGTCGGCTTGAAATTATAGGCACCTTCGGCTGTTGCGTAGAAACTACTCCTGCCCGGCGGCAAACCTGCCGTACCGTGATCAAAGCTGACGCGCTTGTCGTCAACGTACAAATCGACCCGATAGGTGCGGGGAGGAATGGCGTCGGTGCCTCGGTTGGCCTGATGTCGGACGAATACGACTCCATCGCCGACCACTACTTCCTCGGGTATATGGACGAGTTCGACGGCGACCAAATCGTAATTGCCCTCGGGGGCTTCTTGGAGGCCTGGCGAGGCATACGCCGACGTCGCAAACAGAAAAACGGCTAACACGAGATAACGCATGGCTGATTCCTTCCTCATTCGTGATACGGTACCTCGGCCGGAGACGCAGCGGTGGCGGTCTGGTACCCGGACTGCTTGTGCAGCAGGTACAGCGACATGGTCACGGAACTATCGTCATCTACAACTAGGATAAGTGCCCAGTCCTCATCTGCGGCGGCGGCGTTCGGGTTGGGTTCCCAACTGTACCGTCTTCTCCATTTGGATACCATTGCGCACTAGCCCGAACGCAACCTTGGTGCCGGGTTTCATACGCCTCAGTAGGAAGTCTAGTTGGGATGGGGAAATTATGGGTTTCCCTGCTAGGGTGAGCAAAATGTCGCCTAGTTCAAAGCCAGCTTCTTGCGCGGGACTACTGTCCTCTATTCGGTCAATGACCGCGCCACTCTCGCCCTCGGCCAACCATACGCCGAGCCAACCCCTCTCATCTGGGGAAAGATAACTCACCCTACTCGATTCCAGCAGGCGGAAAGTACCGGTTTGCTCATTGTGAGCCACCCTGAAGGTCACCGTAACCTGGTTGTCCCGGTAGAATTCGCTGATGGCCTGTTTGGCCCATTCCTCCCCGTCGAAATACTGGACGAACAACGCTGGCCATTCGCTCTCACTCATGTTTCTGAAGGCCAAGCGATGGGTGGCCCTTCCCCCCGGAGGAGCGAACGCCAAGGACGTCAGATAGTTACTATAATAGTCCCCCGATTGCACTTTAAGCCCGATCTCGTCGAACAACTCTGTGAACCACTGTAACTCTCGGTGGGTTGAATCCGGGCTAAGTTCGAGTTCGGGGGGATAGTGTCCTTCTACTATATTTTCGCCGATGAGTTCGAGTTGATCTAGCAGGGCCTGTTTGGCCGCTTGGCGTCTGTCGTGCTCAGCCGAGCGCTCGGTCACGACGATGGTCCCCTCAATGACATTATTGGTCTCGTCTGTCTCAGGTAGATTGTCTTCCTTGTCCAGTATCCAGCGATACGTGTACGTCCCCGGTTCCGTCGGCTTGAAGTGATAGTAGCCGTCGGCTTTTGAGTAGGTACTAGTCCCGCCCGGCCTAAAACGTCTTGTGCTGTAATTGTAGCTGACGCGCTCGTCGTCAACGTACAAATCGATCCGATAGGTGCGGCCGGGAATGGCGTCGGTGCCTCGGTTGGCCAGATGCTGAACGAACACAACTTCATCGCCGACCACCACGTTCTCGGGTATGTGGACGAGTTCGACGGCCACCAAATCGTAATTGCCCTCAGGGGCTTCTTGGAGACCCGGCGCGGCATACGCCAATGGCGCGAACAGAAAAACGGCTAACATGAGATAACGCATGATTCCTTCCTCATTCGCAGTAAGGCCTCGGCTAGCCCAAGCGTCCGGTGAAATTCGTCCGAAACATCGCTAGCAGCAACATGTTGTCCGTCAACGTCCTTACTTCACAGTAACAGTACCCCCAAAATCAAAGCGCACCAAACTCAACCCCACGCCCCAGCCGGGCCGATCCAAGCGCCGAGTGAAGTCGAGGCGCAGCAGGTGATACAGCATGAGCGAGACCCCCACCTCATGGTGGAAATCCCCTTCGTAGCGCGGATCGTACCCCATTTTGGCTCGCCGTTCCGGGTCAATCCACGTCCGCCCCGAAGCCCCGTGCACCACCAGCCCCGCACCCCGCATGGCCCAATCCCACAGTCCCAACAACTCAAAGGGCGTGGTCTTGAAATTATGTTCCCAGTATAGAGCCGCGTAGTGCTCTCCCTCATAGGGATGGCCGCGCACCGTGCGGAAAGCGCCAAACGGAGAAAAAAAACCCATGCTGGCTTCCAAGCATCCAAAGCGCTGCACTG
Source organism: Candidatus Latescibacterota bacterium (assembly GCA_022820705.1). GTDB lineage: Bacteria > Latescibacterota > UBA2968 > UBA8231 > UBA8231. The sequence continues at coordinate 4,965 of JAJEEZ010000057.1, forward strand.
GCACATCGCCGATTGAGTATCCCGCCACCAGCCGCACATCGAGCGCGTTGGGCGTGACGCGGCGCTTGAGAAAGGTCTTGAAATGGCCGTCCAAGGCTAGACGCAAACGGGTGAAGGAAAAGTCGCTGCCCAGCTCGGCGCTGCTGTGCTCCACTCCCACTGCGACCCGCCGATTCGCCGTCAATCCAAAAGGCTGGTACGGCCCGCCCCACTCAATGCCCGCCTCCACTGAGCGCAGCCGACCTTCCTCAATCGCCGGATTGGGTCGCGGCCTCCAGTCCCGATTTAACAGGCTGAAAGCGGTCGTCTCCTGTAGCGAAGAATGCTCCTCGTGGTTAAAGCCCACTGCCAAGCCGACCTGACTCGGCAGGGAAAGATGAAGTCGAGCCCGCAGCCTTTCGTTCCAGTAATAATCGAAATAGTCGTCCAAGCCCAACAGGAATTGGCCACTGTTGAGCAAAGGGATATAGCTGTCTGAAGGAATGCGC
>JAJEEZ010000493.1:0-5788 GCA_022820705.1 Candidatus Latescibacterota bacterium
GCTACAAGCGCGCAAAGTCGATCACATCGCCAGCGTTGCGCCGCAGATCGTGGCGGCAGGCAACATCGGCTGCATGGAACAAATCGCCGCCCGCGCCGAAGTACCAGTCGTCCACACCGTCGAACTGTTGGATTGGGCGACGGGCGGACCGCGGCCGGCGAATGTGTAGCAGCACTGAACCCATTCTTACGACTAACTGATGTTACGCACGATTAAGTTGATTCCGGGGGTGCGCTTCGACAAGCTCAGCGCCCGGCTTTGATCGGCGCAATGCGGGATGATCTTGTCGAAGCCCATCGGTAGTAGGGTCGGTTCGCGAACCACCCTACTACCGAGACGCGTAACGTCAGGGACTAAGTATAGTTTCATTGACAAGAAGAGACGTTCGACTTAACATGGTCATATAAAATGACTATATAGTCAGGAGTTAAGACCATGCAGATGTCCATTAGCGAATTCAAAGCCAAATGCACCCAAGTCGTGCGCGAAGTCGGCACCAAATACCAAACCGTGGAGTTGACCAACCGCGGCAAGGTCGTAGCGCAAGTCGTCCCCCCTGAGCCGGAGGTCAAACCCGACCCCCAATCCTTCTTCGGCTCGCTCCGAGGTACTGTCGCGTACCAGCCCGGTTGGGATGAGCCGCTCGGCGAGGATGATTGGGAAGCCTGCCAGTGAAGTACTTGCTCGACACCCATGCGTGGATCTGGGCATTGGAGGCACCGGAAAAACTGCCCGATCCTATAAGGAAGATGCTGCTGAAGCCAGATCACCTGCCCTTTGGGCTAGCGGCGATCAGTCCGTGGGAAGTGGCGAAAAAAGAGTCCAAGGGACTCTTGCAATTATCTATGCCTGTGCGCCAGTGGGTAGCGCACGCCACCCAAGCCCCATTTATAGAGCTTCTGCCCCTTTCGGTGGATATAGCCCTCGAATCGGCGCATTTGCCTGCACCCTTCCACAAAGACCCGGCCGACCAAATGATCGTCGCCACAGCGCGGCTGCACAGTCTGGTGCTGATCAGCGCCGATCAACGGCTGCGCGCCTATCCACACGTGCAAACAAAGTGGGGATAGTAAATCAATCTATTCGGCAAATTTTTGCTTGAGCGCTCCCCAGCTCTCGACAGCTATCGCGGTGGCCGGGCTGGATATTTCAGTGAGACGGGCGATTTGGGTATTCGTACTCGGCGGAAGGACGCCACCGGCGAAAGTCTGCTTAGTCTCCACCACCATAGCGACGGCCCCAATCCCACGAGCATACCCAGCATAGGCGTCTATCTCGGCGGTCACTTCACCCAGAGACTCGAGCTGAGCGTTGCCCGCGAAAGTAACGACGCCGGCACCGGTCTGGTGGACGCGCAAGCACTCAAAGGTGCCCGCCGGTAGCCGAATCTCGCCCCAAGCATCAACCTCGTACTGATAGTCATACAGGCCGGAACTTGTGATCCCCGGGGCTATGGTCTGATCCAAAGAGAAGTTTTCAACGGCCCAGCTTTTGCCAAATTCCAGCGGCCAAGGCGTTCCGATATCGATAAGCGGAAAGGAGACTTGGCCGGCCGGGCCTTCGGCACCGACGAGGACATCGCCTGTGGGACTACGCTGGAAATAGTGGTACGTCTCAATCTCGTCCGTTCCACCTGTGGCATTGGGCACAGTAGCAATGTTATAGACGGAGTAATCGGCGTCGGGAAAGCTAGTAGCGTCGGGGACCTGCTCCAGCGGGATGACCGAACTGCGGACAAAGGCAAGTATGCTGTTGGCGATGGCTCCGGTGAGGTCTGAGGACTGGTCGGCACCGGCAGAGCCGATGTCGAAGTTAGAGTCCGCTAGGCTGCTAAGGACTGTGGCGATTTCTTGTTCCCAAGTCATGCCTAAAGACAGGCGTAAATCGTCGGGAGAAAGGGTGATCTGGGCTGTAGCAGAGAGAGGGAGGAAGACAAAGGCGATTGATGCTAATGCACGGACGATGAACATGGTGGTATTCTTTCTTATTGATTTTCACCAAGAAGCATTTCGACTACTTCTGTCAGATTTCTATTCAGTTGCAGCCTCTCAGGCCCGCTGCCAGCGGCTGGGATTCACGCCCGGTGCCTCACTCGACATATTGTCGGGCTTGTTGGGCACGTCAAAGTCCCAGTACCGCGTATTGGGATCGGCGAAAAAAGGACGCACCGACTCGGACAGCCCGGCCAAGTCTTCCTCGTCCCAGTTCTCGACCTCGTCAATAGGGCCGGCCCAGGCCGGGCGATACGCAATGGCCAGCACCGAGCGCGTGTGCTCACCCCTGTTGGGCCAGGTCCCGTGGAAAGCGCGGTGGTTGAGAAAAACCGCCGAGCCAGCCTTGCACAGCACCACCACCTCCTCGGGATGGCGCTCGTAGCGCATGTACGGATTGGCGTCGGCGTGCATGCACAAATGGGAGCGCGGAATCACGCGGAAAGGCGACACCTCGAGCGTCAAGTCGTCGAGGTAGTAGAGCACGCGGATGGTGAAGGGACAACTGCCGTTGTACCCGAAGATCTGCGAGCCGTAGGGCTGCCCATCCGTGTGCAGGCTAATACCGGGCGTGCCGGGCTCGGACCGGTCGTACCCGTAGCTGAGAAAGACGATCTCGTCGCCGAAGACCTGGCGCAAAAAATCAACGGTCGGCGCATGGGCGATGAGATCGGTCACAGCCCCCCCTTCAAATTGGATCTTGGACTTGCCGCGCTGGTGCGGACTGTAGTCGCGCGGCGTGGTCTCCCAAGTTTCAGCTTGGGCCTTGAGATGGGCGATGTGCTCGGGGCTGAGCAGGTCGGGAATGACCAGATACCCTTCGAGCTCGACGTGGCGGATGCGCTCACCCAGCGTGAGGGCGGACCAGTCGCGGTCGTCGATGGTAGCTTTTTGCATGGCAGACTCTCCTCGGTTGAGGTTATACCTCTTCTACACAGCGGCATTGCTGCCGCCGGTGCCTTTCGTCAGTGGTCGATTTGCACCTTTGCGCCAGTTTCCGCGCTCGCGTAAATCGCGTCTAGCAACTTCATGAAGGTCAGCGCCTCGGCGGGAGAGACATCGGGCGGCTGGGCACCGCGAATCGCGCCAGCAAAATCGCGGATCTCCGCGTTGAAATCACCGTCGCCATGTTCCACAAATCCACCAGCGGAATCGTCGCCGTCAGCGTACATGGCACCCAGCAATCGGCGCGTCCCCGAACGTCTCTTGCCCTCGGGCAAAGAAGTGGATTCCACCTCAATCGTGCCATTCGTACCCAAGACGCGCAAGCGCAAATCCCACGCCCGATCCACCCAAGTGGAAATGACCGAGGAAGTATCCATCTGAATTGTCATACCGCCAGCGCAGCCCACTAGAAAACTCATATAATCCTCGGAGTGACGCTCTACCTCTAGGGTTGTTGGAAACGCGCTATGGCTGACGGCAAAGGCCCATTCGGGTTGCGGACAACCCAGTAAAAACCAGGCCTGATCGAGGTAGTGCGAACCGTGTTGGCCCAATGCACCACCCTTAAGACCCCATCTATATAACCAACTCCTGCCCGGCGGCGGCTCGTAATTAGCTCCCCGCTCGCGATAGTGGTAGTGGACGCGCGCGTGATATGCGCGTCCAATCCTTCCAGCGGCGATCATTTGCCGGCTCTCCTTGTTCTCCGCTTGATGCCGCATGAAGTAGGAGTACACGAGCGTCTTTCCAGTGCTTTTCGCAACGGCGTTGATCTCCTCGACATCTGCGGCATTGCGACCGTGCGGCTTCTGCACCAACACGTGCTTTCCCGCCTCCAGCGCCTCAATGACCATCGGCTTCCGCACATCGGGTGCAGTGGCGACTCCAACGGCTTCAACCTCGTCATCGGCGAGCAACTCTCGATAGTCGCCATAGACTCTGGGGACATCGTTCTCCTCGGCGACCTGTCGCGCCAAATCTCGATTCAGATCGGCGACCGCCCAAGCGATGGTATCTTCGCCAACTCGGGCACCTGCCACCCAAGTCCTGCCAACTCGGCAGCCGATTACGCCCATTTTAATTTTGTCCATCACAATCACCGCCTTTGCAACCGCTCGAGTTTTGCCTGCAACTCGGGCTTTTCCAGCACCTCTCTATTGACCACGTGCTCGGGAATCTCGCCGCGCCCAATTCGCGCCGCCTGCCGCAGTCTGCCCCTCCAGGTCTGCATGTAGTACTCGTCGGTGTGGCACAGGGAGTGCGGCGCGACCACGACATTATCCATTTTGAGGAGGGGATTGTCCGCAGCGACGGGCTCCTGCTCAAACACATCCAGCCCAGCGCCGCGAATGCGCCCGCTCTGCAAGACCCGTATCAGAGCTTGCTCATCGACGACGGGGCCGCGCGAAGTATTGATCAGGTACGCCGTTGGCTTCATCAAGTTCAATTCCCGCTCGCCGATCAGATGGCGCGTCTGCGCGCTGAGCGGGACGCTGATGCTGACGAAGTCGGACTCGGCCAGCAGGGTATCCATAGCGACCAGTTCCACATCTACATCGGCCACATCCTCTTGGCTCAGCTTGGGATCGCAGCCCAAATGCCGCATGCCAAAGGGCTTGGCCATCAGAAACATCTCGTGCCCGATATTGCCCACGCCAATGGAACCGAGCGTCTTGCCGGTCAGCCCTTCGCCGCGATAGAGGCGCTGGTCGGCCCAGCGTCCCTCGCGGGTGATCCGATCCTTGTTGATCAGGCGAGTGGCCAGAGCCAAAATAAAGGTGATGATGGTGCAGGCCATGGGTCGGCGCACAGCGTCGGGGGCCGTGCAGAGCATTACATCGGCCCGAGTCAGAGCCTCGACATCAATGTGGTCGTACCCAACGCCGGTGAAGAGCACAGCCACGAGTTGGTCGTTGCCAACCAAGGAGCGCTCGCTCCAGCGGGACGCGCCCGAGATAACCGCGTCGCAGCCGCGCACCTGCTCGGGAGCAATTTCCGCGCTCCGCTCGGCCAATATCCGGTACTGGATCTCGGGCATTTCATCGAATAGTTCCAGCCCAGGACCGGGCAAGTCAAAATTCCCCTCCGCGTCGAAGAACTCCTGGGCGATCCCAACCGTAACTTTAGTGGTCATCTACATCCTCTCGGTACATGGAAAAATCCCGCACCGCGCCGTCGCGGAGCAGGTCGTATTCGCTGTGGCGGAAGCGACCCACTAGCTGGATGCCGGCCTGGCGCTGGCTCAGGTATTCCTCGCGGTTGCGCGGATAAATCGCCGGCTCAGTGGCGATCCCCTTAGCTAGGGCGATCTCAATGACGCGCTCCATGGCCTGCACCACTTCCGGGTGTTCCCAATCTCCGTGCAAGCCCATGGTCGCCGCCAAGTCACCGGGGCCAAAGACCACCGCATCTACCCATTCGTTGGCGAGCATGGCCTCGGCGTTTTCCACGCCGCGCCAAGACTCGATCTTGAGGATGAGCATCGTGGCCTCGTTAGCCTCGCGGCAATAGCGGGCCGCCTCGCCAGCAGCGTACTCCACATTGGCACCCATGGCCAGCCCCCGCTCCCCATCCGGCGCGTATTTCATCCACCGCGCCAGCGCCGCGACTTGCTCGGGCTCTTCGGCGTGGGAGAGGCAAATCCCCAGCGCGCCCGCATCGAGCAGCCGCGAGACAAAGGGACGCTCGGGCACCAGAACCGTCACCACCGGAGAAAGGCTGTTGTCCCGGGCCATGACTAGGAAGTTGGTCAGGGTTTCGTCGTTGTGGATCACGTGCTCATTTTCGACCAATAGCATATTGTACCCCGCCTGGGCCGCGATCTTGATCACCGAAGGACGCAGCGACTCAAA
>JAJEEZ010000188.1:0-11456 GCA_022820705.1 Candidatus Latescibacterota bacterium
TGTATATACCCATGTCCGAGAATGTGCTTCAGGTGTTCTGTACCAATACGATCTGACCACGGAATCTCTACGCAGCAAGACTTGGTTCAAATACAACCCACGCTCCCTTGACGAGGCTGATCCGGCGGTATTAGAAGCTGCTTTTTTGAAATTCTTGCCTCAACTTTCCCACCCCGACGCTTTCTATTTTCTGCCCCTCAGCGGTGGATTGGATTCGCGCACGATACTGGCTGTAGCCTTGAAGAAGAAATTGCCCATCAGGGCTTTTACCTACGGACTTCGGACGGAAAGGGACTTCCTTATCGCCAAGAGGGTTTGCTCCGAGCTGGATATTCAACACGGCACATACCCTATTACCTGGTCGGCGAGAGATCGCTATTTTGATGATGCGGGTTTCAAGGAGATGGTACGATCCACGTACAAGGGGAGGAGTTTGCCTGAAGAATTTGATTGGTTGGCAATGAAACACGTTACGCGGGGAAATTTTGTCGTCTGCCCAGGCCATACAGGAGATTGGCTTACCGGAGGCCATATGGACCGAAGGCTTCTCAAGATCAAATCAGTGGAACAGTTGGTACACTACATTTTTGTAAAGCACTTCAGTTTGACTGCGACCTCGAATAGAAATTTTCAAAAGCTCATAAAAAATAAAATACAACAGAGTTTGGAAGAAATTTTGACCGACAATGAAGGAGATCTGGTCGCCTGTGCCGAAAGATGGAACCTAGAACACAGACAAAAAAAATACATCGTCAACTCTGTATCTAAATACAACTACATGGGTTTTCACACCTATCTTCCCTTTTATGAAAAAGGGATTATGGAATGTTTTATGAACCTGAAGATGGAGTATAAAATTCATCAGTACGGGTATGCCAATGTCCTTAAGAACAGGTTGTTTGTGGGAGATTTGGAAAAATTGAAAACCATTGAAAACACTAGGATCAGTCTGCAAAATGAGCTAGTCAATCACCTTGGACATGAATCACTGGTAGAAATGATGCATCAACTCGTCCAAGCATTCGACTACAAAAAATATCGCAAGAGGATATTCAAAAGCAGCCTGAAAGGCTACGAAAATCCAGCGGCAATCCTGAGTTCCAACAGCACAAGCGATTTTTTGCAACAAAAAGTGAAGGAGGCCTTCCCCTTATTAAATAGGTGTCCGAGCCAACTCCGCGATTGTAGATGTTATGAAGCCTCCCGGCACGTGGAATGGGTGCTGGAGCAACGGGTCGCACAAATGAACGTCGTTGGCTTGTACATCTGTGCTTTCATGCCTTACATTCTAGAAGCCGAAGCCAAATAGAATCACCTCCAGCAAAGTATTTTAGTGGAAGATAAACCGATAATAGATGCAGCGTCACCAGGCCTTACTCGCCGAATCGGTTGGGTAACACTTGGACGCCTCGCAGGTATTTCTGTTCTCCTTCTGGTCAATGTCATTTTGGCCCGTAATCTACCTTCTGCTGATTATGGATATTACCAGCAAATTTGGGTTCTTTTAAATGTAACTATTCCACTCTTTTTATTTGGGCTACCTGTAAGCATAAATTTTTTTATACCTCCACTCTCCGGGCAGGAACGCAACAATCTCATGTTGCAGCATGTCCTCCTGAATCTGTGTATGGCCTTCCTATTTTTAGGATGTGTCGGAGGGCTTGGGGCCGCTTATCGATCCACTTTGTTCGGAATTGGCCCGGATATAGTTCCCCTACTTCCAATTGCGGCTATTGGTTTCGGGATGATTGTTTGTGGTTTTTGGGAAGCCTTCCTAATTGTCTATAACAAGCCCAAATGGTTGGCAATTTCTCTGGTCTTTTTCTCGTTGATTCATCTGTCCGCGGTCTTGTTGGGATACTTTGTCGGGAAGTCCTTAGAGTGGATTTTTATAGGCTTAAGTCTCTCCGTAATGTTTCGCTTTATCGTTGTTTTTTTCACATTGTGGAGGATGCTTCAGCCCTGCTCATTTCGCTTTCGCCGGGATTGGCTACACAAACAACTTCGCTATATTTGGCCTGTTGGCCTGAGAGAAGGTGTTGGAGTACTGACCAAATTCTCCGACAAATTGCTCTTTATACTCTCTGCTTCCTATTTCCCCTATTTTAACGCCAGTACTTTTGCATATTACTACAATGGAGCCTGGGAGTTGCCTGTTGTTGGAATTCTAGTTGATTCGATGTTCCTAGTTTTACAACCCGAGCTTAGAGGTGCCTATCATAGGAAGGATACCCGCTATATTATAAGCCTTATGCATTTTGCTGCTAGAAGGATCGCTTTTTTTATTTTTCCACTTGCGGCATTTTCATTTGTAGTAGGTCCTGATCTAATGAGCTTCTTGTTTGGCGCATCCTACCGTGTCAGTGGAGATTATTTTCGCGTATTTACCTTGATATTACTATGTCGTGTATCAACTGCTGGCTTGGTATTGTTGGCGGCAGACAGAGCCGGCAGCGTGCTCTTCGGAACGGTTCTGGACCTTTTTATAGCAGTGGTTGTGGGGTTTGCCCTGATTCCCTTGGTAGGCCCCTTTGGACCCGCCATCGGTTTGGTTTGCAGCACGTATTGTCAGGTTGGCTACTATATGTGGAAAGCCTCGAGGGTCCTCGGGACTCCCTTGAGGACCATCCTGCCCTGGAGCACACTGGGCAAACTTGTCCTATTCAATGGTGGGATTGGCGTGTGCTCATCGTTTTTTCTGATCTTTGATTCTGCCGTTTCAAACATAATCATTTCGGGTGCGGTTTTTGGAGTTTTATTCCTGATTGGAGGGATGGGACTGGGCTGGTTTGAGCCAGAGGAACGCGAACTGTTAAGAACGGCGAGAGAGAAGACAAAAACTGCGCTTACTTCTTTGGTAAAGAAGGAAAGAAGGTAAAGGAAGATTCTAGCCAACGGGATTCGCGGACCCGAGGTAATAGCCTTCACTGTGCCGCGAAGTGTCCTATTTCCGCACTCCCCTCATCCCAAGACATACACCGGACTCGACCAAGCCATCTGCCCGTCGCACTGAATGGCCTTGACGAAATAAGTGGCCTGCCCCTCCCCTGGCGGCTGATCCACAGTCTCCAGTGTCAATTCCAGAGCTTCCACCCGCTCGGGATAGCGCTGCACCACCAACTGCATGTCCAAGCCGCCGTAGCCAAAGCGCAACGGCTCGCCCAGCCCCGCCAACTCAATCTCCGTTGTCCCTACCGCCGACTCGAACACCAAGCTGCCGACCCGCCCATCGTCCAACACCAGCTCAATCCCGTCGCAATCCCCCGTGGTCCGCGATTGAAAAGCCACGGCCTGCGGCTCAGTCGCGGTAATCCCATCGGCTGCGGAGTCAAAGCTAACCGTAGTCGCCTCCACAATAGTCGCCTGAGTCGTGCGGATAACCCCGGACCAATCCACCCGCCGCCCCCGCCCGAGCATACGCGAGCCACACCACATCAGCCGCACCCTGTTGGAATCCCCCAAATCCCGGAATTCAGGCGGCTGCACCTCGGCGATCAATTCCCGACCGCGATACACTTGCAGCGCCTCCAACGGTGCCGCCCCCACAACCCGAGCGCGAATATCCACTGAGTCCACATTTTCTACCACCGCCCCCATGCGCGCACCCGCTATCTGTACTTCTAGAAGTATGCGCGCACCAGTTGTGCCGTAACAGCGCCGACTGCACAGAGCCTCCCACACACCCGTGCGCGACAACTCGCCAGCCAACACGCAAGTCAAACCGCCGGCGATGCCAAACTCACCAGCCCCCGGCCCTTCGGCCCCAGGTCGTCCCTTGTGGCCGTCGCTATTGCACATGACCCCGACCACATGGCCGCAGTCCAACGCGTCGAACAGCATCCACTCGAACACACCCCAGCTTGAGACGACCTCCACCAGATTGTGCGCCTCGGGGTCGAAATACGCCTTGACGTCAGCCCAGCGCCCGCCCACGTGCGAGCCGATAATCACTTGGTCGCGCGGCACCAAGCGAGCGAGCCGGGCGAAAAACACATCGGCCGGATGCGCCGGCGACACCTCGTCCTCGGGCACGTGCAGGATCTGCCAGTGGCTGTTGCGCACAATAGGCAGCCCCTCGGCAAAGTAAAAGACGTTGCGATCCCCACCAGCCGGAGAATTGGCCGACCACTCGTAGCCGGGAAAGACGACGAACTCGCCATCCCGGTGAAAAGTCTGCACCGTCTCGTTGAGCCGCTGCCAGTCCTCGTCGTCAACCTGGAAATCATTGCCCTGATGCGAGGCAAAATCCACCCTCGCCCAGTCGCGCGCAAAAGTGAAGTACTCCTCCTCCGTGCCTATGCCGACGGTAGCGTCGGACTGAGCGTGCAAATCCCCCCAGTAGCGTTGCCACTCAGGCGCTGTCTCAGCTACGGCAACAGGATTACTGTAACAGCGCAAGCCGTCCGCCGACGCAATCAGCCGTCCACTACCCGAAGCGCAAAAGGACACCCTACGTCCCTCGACCACGACTTCCCCCTCCCCTTCCCAACCCAATTCGACCGGCCCTGCCACCCCCGTCGGATTGCCCCACATATCCTGCCCTTTGACAAAAACCTCCACCATTTCCCCCACCACCGCTTGGCTCGGCGCTATGCACACCAGTTCCACGGCCTCGCCCGCGACAATCGGAAACTTAGGCGAATCCACCACGGCCCGAGCCACCGCAGCATTGGTCGGATCGACGAAAACGCGGAATTCGTGGGCCGACTCGACAAAGGTCTGCACCCGAATCCCCGGCGAACCGCCGCTGCGCTCGCCCAAGACCGCGGTCACGGTATCGCCGGGCGCGAGGGACCCGTCGTACACATCAATCACCACGCACCAGATCATCCACGGCCGCTCGTGCCCCTTGGGGGCAAAGCGCGGTGCCAGCTTGGCCGCCCCATTGGTCTGCACCGTGCAATACGCTGGCACGGCCGGATCGCTAAACTGGGTCGGCTGCATATCGCAGGCGAGGCGCTGGGCGATCTTAATGGTGCCGCCCTCGTCAATGCCGTAGCTACCCACGGTCAAGGTCAAAGTCCATTGCTGGTAGCTGCCGGCCACCACCGGCGCGCAAGGTTCCAGCGTCACCGTCCCTAGCCGTTTTCGCCATTGTTGACTCATTTTTTAAACTCCTGTCTTCCAGCGTGATATTTATATAAAAATCTCCGCACTACTCGCCCACTTTTCTCCACAGCCTCTTTTTTCGCTAACTTAACCGGCATTATAGACAAATCTGCGCGAAATTGAAATCCGACCCAGAGAAAGGATCACAGCGTGAAGGTCGTACTGACATATGATATGGGGGAATCCTTCGTCGAAGAATTGCGGACGGCTTTCCCCGAGCTGGACTTTTACCTCGCGTATGACGAAGCAGAGCAAGTGCAAGAGGTGGCAGATACGGAAGTTGTGTTTGGGTTGATGAGGCGACCGGTGTTTTTGGCAGCAAAAGAACTCAAGTGGTTCCACTTTGTCGGCATCGGCTTCGACCCGATTGTGCGCGACATACCGGAATTACGCACGGGTGACGTGGCGATGACCAATGCGCGGGAGACACACGTCGTACCCATGGCCGACCACGTCTTCGCCGCTATCCTCGCGTACGCCCACCGCATCCCCGAGTTACTCGAAGATCAGCGTAACCACCAATGGAATACCAAGCGCTACGTGCGGCGCATTATAGAATTGGCCGGGACCAAGATGGGGATACTGGCCATGGGAGACATTGGCCGGGGCGTGGCCACGCGGGCCGCTGCCTTTGGAATCGAGGTGTACGCGGTGGACATTTTGCCGATGGAGCCGCCGCCGGGAGTGTGCGAGGTGTGGCCGGTCGAGCGCTTGGACGAGATGCTCGGGATGATCGACTGGCTCGTGATAACGGCCCCGCGCACCAAAGAGACGACCGGAATGATCAACCGCCAACGGCTCGCCCTACTCAAAGAAGGGGCGTTTGTCGTGGTCGTCTCGCGCGGGGGAATCGTCGATGAGGAAGCGCTAGCCGAGGGGTTGCATACAGGCCGGATCGGCGGGGCTGCACTCGACGCGACGGAGATCGAGCCGCTGCCGCCCGACAGCCCGCTGTGGGACGCGCCCAACATGCTGATCTCGCCGCACACCTCGGCCGAGTCCGTGCAATTGATCGAGCGCCGCAAGGCAGTCTTCGTGGAAAACCTGCGCCGCTATCTGGCGGGCGAAGCACTATTGAACGTGTGCGATTTAGAGAAGGGCTATTAAATGACAGCAAAACCCCACCTGCCCCCGTCCCCCATTGACGAGGGCAAAGTCACCGTAACCGCAATCGAATCCGTACAGCCGCTCGACCTGTTCCCCGACTTGCTGCTGGTGCGCATCCACACCGACGCCGGACTCATCGGCCACGGCGAAACGTACTATTGCGCCGAGGCCGTACAGGCCATGCTGCACGATTGGATGGCACGCCGACTACTCGGCGAAGATGCACTGGCCATCGAATCGCACTGGCGCTTCCTCTACGAGCGCGCCGCGAATTTCGGCGTCCGCGGCACGGAAATCCGTGCCCTGTCGGCGCTGGATGTGGCGCTGTGGGACATTCTCGGCCAAGTCTGCAACCAGCCGATCTATCGCCTGCTCGGCGGGCCAGTACGCGACAAAATTCTGGTGTACAATAGCTGTGGCAACCCGCAATACGGGCCGAGCACCACCGGGCGCAAAGGCTGGCCGGGCTTTGGTGCCATCGGCGAGCCAGGACCGCTGGGCGATTCGTGGAAGCTGTTCCACGAGCCGGTGGCGCTGGCCGAGGAGTTGGTCGAGTTGGGCTATAGCGGGCTAAAGGTCTGGCCCTTCGATCAAGCGGCCATCCAGTACGGCCCAGCGCGCATTCCGCACCGCGCAATCGAGGAAGGCGTGCAGCCCTTGCGCGAGATCCGCGACAAAGTGGGCATGGACCTCGACATCTTCGTCGATGGCCACGCGCATTTCCAGCTACCAGCGGCCCTGCGCATCGCCGAGGCCCTGCGCGAGGTCGCGCCACTGTGGCTGGAAGACGTGATCAAAATGGACAACCTCGACACGGTCGCCGACTTCCGCCGCCAAAGCCGGATGCCCATTTCCGTGAGCGAGATGCTGTTGAGCCGGGCCGATTACAACTCCGTGCTAATGCACCAAGCCGCCGACTACGTGATGATCGACCCGACCTGGGTCGGCGGAATCTCCGAGACCGCGCGAATCGCCCATCTGGCGCAGACCTACAATGTGCCGGTCAGCATGCACGACTGCACCGGCCCGCTGACGCTCTTCGCCGGCTTACACGTGGGGGCGGCGATAGCCAACTGCTGCTATCAGGAAACCGTGCGGGCGCAGATCCAGACGGTGTATCGAGAGCTGATCGACGTCGAGGTGGAAATTAGCGACGGGTATGTGAATCTGCCCCAGGGAAGCGGTTTAGGAGTTCGGCTAAATCCCGACTTGTTCAAGCCAGAACGGCCGGGCTATCGTATTTCGCAGCATTGATTGCCTCTTTCAAAAACTTGCGAGGGTGCGGATTTTTCTACCGCAACGTCGTAGCGCTGCAATCTCTCTTGCAAGACTCGGCGCAATAGAACCCGTACTGCTTCGACATCGCCGTGGCCTTCTACGATGGCGATCAATTTCACAGATATAACCCGAACAGATTCAATTGTTTAACGCCAAGTTCTATCGCTTGGGGATCCGGCCTAAGCTGGTCCATACGGAGTAGCTCGCCGGCAGTGTATAGGTGATCGCGCAACGCTGATCTCCCCGCTTCGTCCAAGGGCCCAATTTTTGTATCACCATCCTCGGAAACGACGGCTTGTATGGCGCTGTCGGGTAGTGATGCATCATCGAGCAGATCGGGGCTGTGGCTGGTAATGAGCACCTGTCGGTGATCGCTCGCATCGCGCAGACTATCCGTCAAAACGCCGGCCGCGGCCGGATGCAGGGCGACCTCGGGTTCTTCAATGGCCACCAACCCCGCTGGCCCCTGGAACAAGGCCACGAGTACGCCGAGAGCACGCAGGGTGCCGTCTGACATATTGGTGGCAAGGAAGCGCCAAGGATGAGAAGAGCCCCTGACGTCCTGCTTAAATTCGAGCATCTCGCGCGGGCCGACGGCCTTGGGCTCCACTGCATGGACGCCCGGTACGACCGTTGCGAGGTATTCTTCCACGCGGCGCTTCACTGTTGGAGCGCGGTCCTTCAAAGCAGCAAGAACGCTAGCCATGTTCGATCCATCGCGGTTGAGTAGTTCGCTTGGGTCGGGCGGCTGCGGCTCTCGGATGCGTTCGGGATTCAGGTTATAGAAACCCATCGAAATGAGGGCGTCGTACAGAGGGCGAAACGCCTCTATGCCGGAGACGTTGACTAGAAAGAGGCGGTCCTTGGGAATGGCAGGGACGGGTTCAATACTGATGCGCTCAAGTGCGCCTTCCTTTATTCGGTAGTAGGCTTTACCCGCACCATCTATCCCCGGATGAATTGCACATTCCTCTTCGGCGACTAGATAGGCCCCCTTTTCGCACCTATTCTGAAGGCATAGTGACCAAATCGGCCTTTGGATAACTGAAACTCAATGCGAATGGTAAAGTGCGTGGGATGCCCACTCGACCGCCGGCGCACCTCGTGAATACCTCCGCGGTCGCGGAGGGCGTGATCCAGCGAATAGCGGAGCGCGTCGGCGATAAATCGGAGCGCATCGACGAAATTGCTCTTGCCGCTGCCGTTGGGGCCGACGAGGATCGACAGAGGGCCGAGGCTCACATTGCACGCGCCAATACTTTTGTAATTACGGATGGCTACGCGGGTTATTAGACGACTATCTGACATGTCTGGCTATGAATCGGATTTCAAAGCGTTGAGGAAGAAATACCCCAGCCGTCCAACATTCACCTCGTATTTCGGCTGCACTCAAAGAGGACGACCTTCTCCTTAGTACACAAGATAGCCCTAGAGGCGATTCAAAAACAAGGTCCCGGCTTGCGGGTAATGAGGAGCCTTAGGTTGTAGGAAATCCGATAATCCGGCTATTGTTAATCTTGCGGCTCGGACATTACCGTTGTAAAAGATAAAGGGGTCCCTAGTATTGTTAGCGGACAGTGAAGAGGTGGTTCAACATATCTTAATTGCAAAACTTTGACGGAGAAATTTTCAATGGAAAAGGTCAGATATTCCGATTTGTTGCCGTGGGAGTTTCGCCAGCGGCTGGCGGCTAAGCCGGTTGCGTATTTGCCGCTAGGTACGCTCGAATGGCACGGCGAACACTTGCCCTTGGGCAGTGATGCGATCCAGAGCGAAGGGCTGATGATCGAGTGCGCCAAGCGCTTTGGCGGGATCGTCATGCCGCCGATTCATCTCGGGCCGGATCGGGCGTGGGATCGCGGCAGCGGCAAAGTGCTCCACGGCATGGACTGCGCCGACAGCACCGAGCCGCACCGGCAACTAGACGGTAGCTGCTACTGGGTGTCGGACGGGTTTTTCGGAACCCTAGTCGATGCGATTTTAGCGCAGATCAAGCGTGCGGGCTTCAAGTTCGTGTTCGCCGACGGACACGGACCGAGCCGCAGGGCTTGGCGCGAGGCCATGGCCGAGCGGGAGCAGCGCTTCGGCCTCAAGCTGGCGGGAGTTACGGATGAAGTAGCGCGGGAGTGGAAAAGTCAGATGGACCACGCCGCGCGCAACGAAACGTCCCTAGTGATGCACTATCGAGAGGATTTGGTGGACCTCGGACAGTTGTCTGCAGACCGGAGCGTGTGGCCGCAAGGAGTCGGCGGCGAAGATCCGCGCGACGCCAGCGCTGCATACGGGCGCGAGTGCATGGAGCGGTCCGTGGAAATTGTCGGGCGACTAATTGCAGAAAGTGGAGTTTGATTACTGTAACCGGCGACCGCGGTCGCCACCTTCAAAAGGACGACGCATGAAAATCACCCAAGTAGAGACCATTCGCTTCAAAACCACCACCAATACCGAGCGCGACTCCGACGGCCACGGCCATCCCGGCCCCGAGCGCGAAACCACCCAAACCCTGCTGCAAATAGACACTGACGAAGGTGTCTCTGGCTACTGGTTTGGCGCGAATGCCCAAGCCATAGCCAGCATCGTCAAACCCGCGATAGTCGGCGAAGACCCCTTTTACCGCGAAAAAATCTGGCGCGACCTCAACCACCGCCAGCGCCTCAATCTGGGCACGCTATCCGACCAAGTGCTCATGTCCGTTGATCTAGCCTTGTGGGACCTGGCCGGACGCGCCCTTGATCAACCCGTGTACAAACTGTTGGGCGGCTTGCGCGACAAAGTGCCGGCCTACGCCTCCACCATGTGCGGCGATGACCTCAAAGGCGGCCTGGCCACGCCCGAGGACTACGCCAATTTCGCCCAGTGGTGCATGGAGCGCGGATACCCCGCCTTCAAACTACACACTTGGCAGCCACCCTACGCCGGCGCGCCCGACCCCAAGCGCGACATTGAAGCCTGCGCCGCCGTGCGCGAGGCCGTCGGCCCCGACGTGCCCTGTATGCTCGACCCCTACCACTACTACGACCGCGAGGCCGCCCTATTCCTAGCCAAGGAACTGGAAAAGCTCGACTACTACTGGATGGAAGAACCCATGGACGAGCACAGCATGTCGTCCTACATCTGGCTGTGCGAGCAGACCAGCTTGCCGATCTGCGGCCCGGAAACCTGCGAGGGCAAAATGTACGTGCGCGCCGAGTGGATCAAAGCCGGTGCCTGCGACATCAGCCGCTGCGGCGTGGGCGATGTGGGCGGCCTCACCCCTTTGATGAAAACCGTGCATCTGTGCGAGTCATTTGGCATGCGCTGCGAAATCCACGGCGGCGGCCCCGGCAACCTGCACGCCCTATGCGCCATGCACAACGGCGAATTCTACGAACGCGGCCTGTTGCACCCCTTCATCGACTTCGACCAGCCCGCCCCTTGGCTGCACGAGCACGGCGAGTTGATGGACGATCAGGGCTTTGTCCACGTGCCCCAACGGCCCGGCTTGGGGATGAATATCAACTGGGATTATATCGAGAAGAATAAAATCGATTGAGCTAATGCTCGGAACACCGCTCTGCCCATTGACGAAGGAGCAAGCCATTGGCCTCCATGACATTTCCAAAAGATAACTGGGAGACAATCCCCCCTGATGAGGCCGGCTTCGATCCCGACCGCCTGTACAAAGCCAAAGTCTGGCTGGACGAGCGCGTAGCAGACCGCAAGTACCGCTTCGCGATCGTGCGGGGCGGCAAGCTCGTCGTCGAGTGGAACCATCGGGTCGAGCGCGATGAGAAGCTGGCGATAGCCTCGACGTGGAAGTCGATGCTGTCGAATGTATTGGGCATCGCCGTCGCCGAAGGTAAATTGCCTTCGGTTGACGCGGCGATCTACGATTACTGGCCCGAATATATGGACGTGCCGGGAGGGACAGGCCCGAAGGACGGCCGCTACGCCTTCCCGAAAGACCGCCAGATTACCTTCCG
>JAJEEZ010000463.1:0-3852 GCA_022820705.1 Candidatus Latescibacterota bacterium
AGGGGATGGTGGACATGGCGGATGAATTAGGAATTACGAATTAGAACTTGCGAATTTACTATTAATTCAAGCTCTTTCATAAATGTCAGCATCTCGTAAGGGGGAGATGCCCCACGCGGCGGCCCCCAGCGTCCTAATTCCTAATTTTTAATTTTTAATTCCTAATTCTTATGAACGCGACAAACAAAGCAAAAACGGCAAATAGAGTAAAAAGCCGGATCATAGCCCTGCTGATTGGTTTGTCGTTGATCGTGCTCTTTGAGGCAGGCTTGTGGCTGGTAGGCGTCGGGCCGGACGACGCCCTTTTCGTGGCCAGCGACTCGTCCTACCGCATCAACCCGCAAGCTGCGCGGCGCTTCTTCCCTCGTCAGTACGTACGCTTGGCTCCTGGGCAGGATCGCTTTGCCCGCGACAAAGACGCGCGCGCATTTCGCGTGTTTGCGCTGGGAGCTTCAACCCTACTCGGCTTCCCCAACCCCGCCTATACTTCGTTTCCCAACTTCTTGCAACAGATGCTCGTTGATGCGTATCCAGCGCGCCAGATCGAGGTAGTAAACTGCGGCGTCACGGCCATCAATTCCTTCGTCGTGCGCGAATTTGTCGAGGAGGTGGTCGAGCACGAGCCGGATCTGGTCCTGATCTACGCCGGTCACAACGAGTTCGTAGGACCGTACGGGGCCGCGACTCCGTTTGTGCGCTTGAGTGGCAACTGGTCCTTCATCCAGTTGCAGATGTTCCTACAGCGGACGAAGACCTACTACTTGCTCGACAGTCTGCTGCATTACGTCGCGGCTGCACTGCGTCCCGCCGCACCCGCCGAGTCCTTTGGCGTTCACTTGGTGCAGCGCGAGATTTACTTGGGGGACGAGGCGCATCGGCAGACCGAGGCCCATTACCAGCGCAATATGGCTGAGATAGTCGAGATGCTGCGCGAGCGCGAGGTGCCGGTCGCGCTCTGTACGCTAGTTTCCAATTTGGCCGGATTTTATCCCCTGCGCTCGCAAGGGCCGGTTCCGCCGCCGGACGCTGTGCCCGCAGATTATCCGCAGCACGCGGCTCTGCACTTTGACGCGGGCTTGGCGTACCAAGCGGCTGGGGATTCAGCGCAGGCGCTCGCCGCGTTTGTGCGCGCCCGTGATTTAGACGGCATTCGCCTGCGGGCTTCCTCGCCCTTCAACCAAACCATTCGCGCCTTAGCCGCTGAGTCGGGTGCGATTTTGATCGATGTGGAGCAGGCGTTTACCGCCCATGCACCGGCTGGTTTGGTCGGCGACGAGCTGATCACCGAGTATTTGCACCCCACGGTGTGGGGCCACTACCTGATCGCGCAGACCATAATGACGAGTCTGTTTGTTCGGGAGGATGCGCTGGGTTTGGCGGAGGGGCGCGCGGATGCCTTGGACGATTTTGCCGGATATTGTCGCCGCTTGGGCTACGGAGTCCGCGAGCGCGTCTTAGCGCGCAACGACCTGATCCTGCTGCTGAAGAACATGCCGTACGCCGAGCGGCCACCGATCTTGGAGCAGCGGCTCGCGCACTTAGTCGGCGAGCAGCTAGCCGACCTGCCCAAACTGAGCTACGCGCAGATTGCGGATTTTACCCATCGCGGCGGCGTGACCTTCTTGGCGGCTGTCATCGCCGACCTCGCCGATCCCCAGCCGCTGACCGACGCGCTGGACGAGTTGGTGGGGCCGTTGGGGTTAGCCCCCTAGTCGAGCAGTGCTTCCCCATAGGCGAATAGCAGCGGCGTTCCGCCAGTGTGGACGAAGACGATGTTTTCGCTGTCGCGGAAGCGCCCTTGGCGCACCTGATCAATTAGGCAGGCCAATCCTTTGCCCGAATAGGTAGGATCGACCAAGATGCCCTCGCTTTGGGCGAGGAGGCGGATGCTGTCGAGCGTGGCGCGGTCCAAATGACCAAAGCCCGGGCCGACGTACTCATCGGTCACGGCGATGCACTTCGGGTCGGGTGAGCATTCGAGGCCGAGATGGGCCGCGGCTTCCGCAGCGGATTGCGCAATGCGCTCAGACACTCCTTCGCGCTGGCCCATCTTGCTCTGGGGCGTGCCGAGGAAGCGTGCCGAACGTCCCAAAAGGGCAAAGCCAGCCACTAGTCCGGCCAAGCTGGTTCCCCCTGACCCGATTACCACGTCGTCGGCTTGGATGCCTGCGGCGCACAGTTGGGTTTCGATTTCCAAGGCACATTGGATGTAGGCAACGCGCGACAACAGGCCGGACAGGCCGCTGAAAGGTTTGTACCCCTCTTCTTTGAGCCGCTCCACTTCCTCGGCTATAGTTGCGCCGACGCTCTCGGGTGGAGCAAAGCGGATGCGCGCCCCGCATAGCTGGTCTAAAAGGTGGTTGCCTTGGACTGGCGACTTGCTCCCCATGATAGAATCGTTCTCGCGCAGGACGACGACGCCTTTGAGGCCGATCTGGGCGCAGGCCGCGGCGAATTGGCGGCAGTGATTGGACTGGACGACTGCGCTCATTACGGCGGCATCGCAGCCTTGGGCCGTGCCCTCGGCGAGCGTGAATTCGAGGTAGCGGGACTTGTTGCCGCCAAAGGCGAGGCCGGTCAAATCGTCGCGCTTGATCCATATCTGCGGCCCTTCAAGCGCGGCCGAAAGCCGCGGACAGTGCTGTAAGGGCGTTGGCAAATGCGTCAGGCGGTGGCGGGGCAACGCGTCGATGGCGCGTTGGATCGCTTGGATGTCCATGGTGATTATTCCTTTGGGTGCGTTGTACATCTGTGTAGGGGCGACTCTTAGAGTCGCCCCTACATGTCATTTATTTCCACAGATGGCAGTGCGTGCCAATCCATTCGAGGTGGGCGCGGCGAATGAGTCCGTAGTTGTAGAAGGCGTAGCCGTTGACGCCCGCTTGGTGCAGCGCGGTCAGGTGTGCGCCGAGTGCGTCGCTGTCGGAGAATCCCCCAGGGTTGACGATGGCGCTGAGGTCGGTGTCGGCTGGGAATTCGCCGCGCAGAGTGCGGACGCTATCAGCTAGGGCGTCCGGCTCGCCACCCACGCCGGCGTTGACCATGTACACGTTGCGGAGGACGCGATCCGAGTCAAGCCCGTTGACGGTTCGGTCGCGGCCACCGAAGAACGAAACGCGCGCACCAGCTTGGTTGGCGATGGCAATGGCTTCTTCCACCAGCGAGGTTGCCGTTTCGACGCGGGCGTCGAGAAAGGTCTGCAAGCGGCCGGAAAAGGCGGTGGCGAGGAATTCGGCGCTGGGAGGCTGCATGTCTTCTGGGGCAGGCTCAGCGGCGAGTTCGCGGGCGAGGTATTCGGCGACATCTGCGCGGAAGCTCTCTCCGTCCAAGCCGAAGGCACCGGCCCGCTGCAAGCAGTGCTGACAGTAGCACAATCCCATCAGCAGTTCGCAGAAGGGCGTGATTTTTACGCCGATTTTGGGATTGCGGAAGCCGTAGCTGAAGTGCAGGTAGCCCAGCGATTCGAGGTGGAATTCGTCGGGCTGGAACTGCGCGGCTATATCGCGGCAGAGCGCGCAAGCGTAGTCGCGCACCAAGGGACTGGCCGGGCATAGCTGGGCGAAGTTGATGTGGCCAAAGGGATCGTGCTTCGCCGCGTCTGGATAGCGCTGGGGCAGGTAGTGGTTGTAGTTGAAGACCAGCCAACTCGTCAGGTCGAGGCCGCGCTCTTTGATTTTATCCGCGATCCGGCGCATGTAATCCGGGCCATCGACGACGTTGCTGATCAGGGGCTCGATGTGGCTCTCTTCGTAAAAGGCGGCGGACGGCTGGAAGTAGAGCGCGCCTTCTTCGCCCCAGTAGAGGGGTCGCCGGGGATTGTGCGGTAGGAAGTACGTCGATACGTGGTAGCTC
>JAJEEZ010000529.1:0-10268 GCA_022820705.1 Candidatus Latescibacterota bacterium
CCCGCGCCGCCGGTGATCAGCACGCGCATTATGGAGGCTCCTTCTTCGACAAGCTCAGATACCTTTCGCTGCTGGTGGTCTGGCAATTCGATGCTCGCTTTAGCAACCTAAAAATGTATTGCCGTCTTGAGGAACTTTCAACCTCGACGCGGGGACGCCGACCTTAGAATGCTGGAAGACTAGTGCATTTTGAACTATATTTCTGCTTTATTATGAACCATAAATATGAGGTAAAAACATGAAATCTCTGACTATCCACATGGACGATGCCTTGGCCCAACTCATACGCAAGAAAGCCGCCGCCGAGGGAAAAAGTCTAAACAAGACTATAAACGGTGTGCTGAAGGAGGCCTTGGGACTGCAACCGACGAATCATCGCGCTGATTTTGTGGACCAGTGCGGCGTGTGGAGCACCGAGGAACGGACTGAGTTTGACACCTTGACTCGCCGCCAAGTAGATCCTGAGGACTGGCAGTGAAAGCCCTGTTGGATACCAATGCGTTAAGTGCCCTGTGGAACGGCGACGAGCGCGTACTCGATGCCTTGGGTCAGGCGGAGTGCGTATTTATGTCTATCATCGTGCTCGGCGAATTATTCGCCGGTTTTCGCGGGGGGACGCGGCTGAAAGAGAATCGCGCCCGTTTGGCTGGATTTCTAGCCAAACCCACCGTGCGCACGCTCGAATTATCTACTGAGACGGCCGAAGTTTACGGTCAGATCAAGGATGCACTGAAGAAAGCCGGTACGCCTATACCTATTAATGATGTCTGGCTATCGGCTCAGGCTATCGAAACCGGCTCGGTCCTGATCACTTTTGACAACCACTTTGGCAACGTGGCCGGAATCCGCCTGTGGGACCTCTGATCTGTCAGCGTTCTTCCGAATTGAGCTTCGTCTAAGAAGTCTCCAGCCCCATCTTCTGGTGCTGGCTTTGCAGGGACTCTTGGTATCTGCGCCGGCCTTCCTCATCGACCCTGCAACTGACACCATCGAAGACCATGGCAAAAGCGCGGCGGTGGCGCTGCGACGAGCGATTGGGGTCGGCGCGGTGGATGATTTCGCAGTGGTGGACGACTGCGTCGCCGGGCTGCAAATGCACCGCGACTTCATTGGCTTGGTCTTGGGGGCCGTAATCGGCAATGCCCTGCGAAAAACCTAAGACCGCAGTGCGATTGTGCGGCCGGATGCCCTTAAGATGAGAGCCGGGGCTGTAGCGCAGGCAGCCGTTTTCCTCGTCAACCGGATCGAGGGCCAGCCAGATGGAAGCGACGTTGGGCGGCGTGAGGTTGAAGTAGAAATTGTCCTGATGCGGCGGCGTGGGGTGTTCGGTCTGCGGCGGCTTGTTGAACCACTCGGGCTGGCTCACCTGCGCGGCTTCGCCGATGAGGGTCTCGGCTAGGGCCTGCCAGCGCGGTTGGTCGCGGTACTCGGCGAAGAAGGCGTCGTAGTTGCCCATGTGCTGTAGTTGTTTCAAGGTTTCGGGCCGGGCCTTGTCTTGGTAGAAGGCGGCCTGATCGGGCAGGGTCGGCACCACTTCGCGGATGTAGCGGTCAACTTGGGCTGTTAGGTCTTTGAGTTCGTCGGCGGGCAGGAAGCTGCGCACGAGGACGAAGCCGTCGCGGTCATAATCAGCTTTATAGGAAGTGTAGTCGGACATGGTGGCGCTCCCTTCGGCTCTGCTCAGGGCAGGCTCTCAGTTTTTGGTCGCTCTGCGAATGGTCATATCAGTTTAACTAACTTCATCACAAAATGACAGTCAATGCGATCTATCCTCGACTTTTTTCATGTCAACTAAAATTTTAGTTGACAAGCCGAGCACCGTCGAGTATACTCAACTAAACTCTTAGTTGAAAGGGCTTGCCATGGCGACCAGAGACAAATCCGACAAAAGACTGACCCCGCTCGAAACCCTCATTATGAACGTCCTGTGGGACGAGTCGCCCGCGGCCGTCAAGCAGGTGCAGGAGCGACTAACGTCCGTCAAGCCGATGGCCTACAATACCGTGCTGACCATAATGCGCATCCTGCGCAAAAAGGGCTTCGTGGCCTCGGAACGAGAAGGCCGGTCCGATCTCTATCGCCCGGTGGTCACGCGCGAGGATATGGGACGGCGCTCGCTGGGCGAAGTCATCGACTCGTTCTTTTCCGGCTCGGCCGAAGCACTGGTCAGCCAACTGCTAGACGGCCAGTCGCTTAGCGACGAGGAATTGACCGCGATCCGGGCGGAGTTAGACCGAGCCCTCAAGCGCAGAAAAGGAGACAAGCGATGAACGCAGCTTTGAACGGGCTGGGCAGCCAGCTATTCGGCTGGTTTGGTCAGCTAAGTATCGAATTAGCGGTGCTGGCAGTCTTAGTCCTAGTGGCCTGTCACCTATTGCCGATCAAGTCACCAACCTTGCGCCACCTGTTGTGGGCTGTCGTGCTCCTCAAGCCGCTCGTCGCCATCGCGGTCAGCTCGCCCTATACGCTATTCACGCCGTTGGTGTCACTCTTGGAGCCCAGTCGGGATGCCCTCGCATTCTCGCCTGTCGAGCACCCAACGGTGCAAGTAGCGACTGTCACAAGTAGTGTGCAGCTTACTACAGCCGGTTGGGGCGCGATACTGTGGATAGTAGGCGCAGCGCTGCTCATCGGGCGAATTCTGGTCGGCTACGGCATCGTCTGGTGCTTGCGGCAGCAGGCGCAGGTACAGCGCGACGGTCCGCTTTGCGACGCTCTGCGGCAAGCTCGTCTGAGGCTCAGCGGCTATCCCAAAGTCGAGGTGGCAATCTCCCCTTCTATCAGTTCGCCGATGGCACTCGGCATCCTGAGACCTATCATTGTTTTCCCCGCCGATCTCGTAGAGAAACTGCGCACCGACGAACTCGCCTTGGTCCTCATGCACGAGCTAGCACACGTGCGCCGTTGGGACAACTTCACGATGCTGCTGCACCGACTAGTCTCCGCTGTATTGTTCTTCCATCCCGCCGTGTGGCTGTGCGGTCGCATGTTGCGGCGGGAAGCTGAACAGGCCTGCGACGATCTCGTCGTATGCACCACCGGCCGCTCAGAAATCTATGCGCGCAGTCTTGCCCATGTCGCCGAACGGATAGCTCACTTAAACCCTTTGATGAGGAGAATCCCCACGATGAACGCCTTTGCAGCAACCGAATCGGATTTGGCACTGAGGATCCGCAGAACACTTGGCGGTGGTGCGCGCCGGATGGGCACGCGTGCTCGTGTGTTGGCGGTCGTACTGCTATGCCCCCTAGCCGCCGTGACGCTACCCTCTTGCGGTACTACCTCGAAAGTATCCAAAGTCGCGGCTGAGCCGAGTAAGAAGAATGTCCTTGTCCTCGTAGATCAAGACGGCAACATGAAGCTAAACGGCAAGTCGGTGACGTTTGCAACCCTCAAAGAAGTATTGCAGGCGCAGAGACGCCTGCTGGACAACACCACTATGATTATCATCCAAGGAGATGAGCCTGCCACGCATGCGCAGATCGTCCAGATCATGGATGTCGCCTGCCAAGTAGGGCTCGTCGATCAGATCATCGCCACAAAACCGCAACCGGTGAAGGCCAAAGGCGCGGCTAAGCCGAGTCCGGATAACAGAATCTGGCAGCAGGCGATGGCACCCGATTCGGCCGAATGGTCCGAAGAAGAATGGTCCGAAGAGTTGAAACGTCAGCTTATATTCGCCGAGGAGGTCCGTCAGCGCATGCCCTGGCAAGAGGCACCCGGTCCGGACGAATGGCCCGATGAACTGAAGGCCCAGCTTCACGCGCTCAAACCCGTTACCCCGACCATCTCGTCTGAAATAGCCACCGCCACATCGGCTGAATTAGATATTTACGATGTAGCCGGACAGCACGTTCGAACCTTTGTTTTGAGCCATCAGAGTCCCGGCAGACATAGCATCGTCTGGGACGGGCGGGACGATGCCGGTCGCGAGCTTAGCAACGGTTTATACTTCTATAAGTTGAAAACCGAAGACGCAGAGACAGAGGTAGTGGGCAAGACGTTATTGGTTAAATAACCATCAGACGCGAACCCGTAGTGAAGAAGGGCCTCGTAAGGGAGCGTTTCAACCGACCGTTGCCGCCAAGTCCCCAACATCCCGCCATCCCAAGACGATCCCGTAGGCGCGTTCCTGACGCTCCTCCCCACCATAGACCAGATAGTAATCCTGCTCCACCGGCAAGGCCGTCGCCAACTTATTATAGTAGCGCAAACCCTTAAACTGGTCCGTCCCCAGCGTCGCGCCCGCCTTGATCTCGACCACCTGCCGCCGCCCCCCCGCTCGTAGAGCAAGTCTAACTCGTTGCCGATGTTGTCGCGCCAGAAGTAGAGGTCTGGACGGTGGCCCGCGTTGACGTGCTGTTTGACTATCTCGGCGATGACCCAATTCTCAAAAATCGCCCCGCGCAAATAGTGGGTGGCGAGTTGGTCCGCCGACTCCAGCCCCAAAAGCGAGCACAGCAGGCCCGTGTCGTAGAAGTAGAGCTTGGGCGACTTGATGAGCCGCTTGGCAAAATTCTCGTGATGCGGATAGAGCAGGAAGGCGATGTAGCTCGCTTCCAATACCGAAATCCAAGCGCGCACCGTCTTGTAGTTGATCCCCAAATCGTTGCCGAGGCTGCTCAAATCGAGCAATTGGCCGACGCGCCCAGCACAGACCCGCAAAAAACGCTGGAAGGCACTCAGATCGCCGATATTGCGCAGACTCCTCACGTCGCGTTCGACATAGGTCTGGATATAGGCCGGATAGTAGTCGAGCGGAGCGACGCCGCGATCGTAGAGGACGGGATAGCCGCCTTTGAACAGGCTCTCGTCCAAACTTAAATCGGCGTTAGTCGCAAGCTCCTGCCGAGAAAAGGGCAGCAGCGTGTGCAGGGCGACGCGTCCGGCCAGCGATTGGCTGACCTGCTCCAGCAGCAAGAAATTCTGCGAACCCGTAAGGACGAATTGACCCATGATGCCGCGCTCATCTACCAGAACCTGCAAATAGGAAAACAACGCCGGGACCTTCTGCGCCTCGTCGATGATTAGCCCTCGATCCTCATACCTCTCCAGAAAGCGCCGCGGATCTTCTTCGGCGGCTAAACGGTCGTCGAGCCGTTCGAGATTGACGTAGGCATAGTCGGGGAAAACTTCGCGCACGAGCGTAGTCTTGCCCGACTGACGCGGACCGGAGACCGAGAGGATTGGATAGAGCGGGGCCAGCTTTTTGAGCTGGGAGCTGAGCTGACGTTGGATATACATTCTTTACAATATAGGATTTGGACTCCTATTTTGTAAAGAAATTTGCAATAATATCTACCTTTGAGGGGGCAAAAGGTGCCAATGGTTCGACGAGTTTTACCAATAGCGATTCTCATGGTTATCTTCTCGCTCGGCGCAGCTTCCGCTGAATCTACCCAAACTTGGAGACAAACATGGTCGAACGTTGGGGCGTGTACGAACTCACGCTGACTGGCCCGGAGACGGGCAATCCATTCGTCGATGTAGAATTGACAGCAGAATTTGCACTAAACGGTCGCGTCTTTGAGCCGCACGGATTTTACGATGGAGACGGCGTGTACAAAATTCGCTTTATGCCCGATGCGGTCGGCGAATGGACGTACATCACGAAAAGCAACCACGCCGCCCTTGACGGCAAGACCGGCCAGTTTACGTGCATTGCACCATCCGCTGGCAATCACGGCCCCATGCGCATTCACAACGACTTCTACTTCCAGTATGCCGACGGAACACCGTATCACCAGTTCGGGACAACCTGTTACGCTTGGGCGCATCAAGGGGAAACGATGGAGGAACAGACGCTCGAAACCCTCGCCAACGCACCGTTCAACAAGCTGCGGATGTGCATCTTTCCCAAAGATTACGTGTACAACAAAAACGAGCCGGTGTACTATCCGTTCGCGGGCACGCCGCTGACGGATTGGGACTTCACGCGCTTTAATCCCGAATTCTGGCGTCACTTTGAGCAACGCGTTCTCGACCTTTTGCAGCTTGGTATTGAAGCAGACTTAATCCTGTTTCACACCTACGATCGCTGGGATTTCGAAAACATGGACGCGGCCAGTGACGACCGCTACATCCGCTACGCCGTGGCGCGGTTAGCCGCTTTCCGCAATGTGTGGTGGTCGCTGGCCAATGAATACGATTTTATGCCAGCGAAAGAAGAATCAGACTGGGATCGATTTTTCCAAATCATCCGCGACCACGACCCGTATCAGCGGCTGCGTGGAATCCACAATGGCCGACGCTGGTACGACCACAACAAGCCGTGGGTAACGCACGTCAGTATTCAAACCTCCAACATGGCACACGGCATCCGCTATCGCAGCCAATACAAAAAGCCCGTGATCTACGACGAATGCCGCTACGAGGGAGACATTCCGCAAGGGTGGGGAAATATCAGCGCCCAGCAGATGGTGCAACACTTTTGGGCGGGGACTGTTTCCGGCTGCTACGTCGGACACGGAGAAACCTACAAACACCCCGAAGACTTACTCTGGTGGGCAAAAGGCGGCGTACTACACGGCGAAAGTCCGCAGCGCATAGCATTCCTCAAATCGTTTATGGCAGACGCGCCAGCATTTGACGCGCTCGAACCAATCGGCGACGACAGCGGGCAGTATGTCCTCGCCAAACCTAAAGAATACTATCTCGTTTACACCACTCACCCACAGACGATAACCCTCGAATTGTCGGGCAATCAACCGTATAAAATCGACGGCATCGATACGTGGAACATGAAAATCGTCCCGATTGGGACCGCACAACCGGGAGCATATACATTCGTTGCGCCATACAGCGACTTTGCCTACCGCTTTACGCCGTATGCACCGAACGAGTCCGCCTTGTAGGGGCAACCCTTGTGGTTGCCCTTTTAAGCACCCGCAGGCTGAATGCGCCGTGTAGCTTGGGCGCCCACAAGGGACGCCCCTACACCTATCGGTTCGGCCCAGTACGTAACATCAGGTCTCTACTCCGATTCCTCCAACGTCTCATCATAAGGCCCGGCTAGCGCTTCACCCTGAGCTTTGATTTCTTCCAAGCGGCGCGACATGCTGTGCACGATATCCGGGTGCTGATCGTACAGATTCTGCCGCTCGGCGATATCGTCTTTGAGGTTGAACAGTTCCCCAGGAAGATCGTGATCGCTATAGCCCCGCTCCGCCTTAAACCAATCCGGCTCGCGGTTGTCGTCGCCGGAAGGAGCGTCGATAAAGACCCAGTCGTCTTGGCGCAGGGCAAAGCGGCCCGCGCAACTGTGATGCACGGCTGAGCGGCGCACCGGCGAGTCAACCCGTCCCTGCAACAAAGGCAATATGCTAATGCTGTCTTCTGCCGCCCCCGGGGACAACTGGACCCCAGTCAACTGAACGCAGGTCGCCATAAAATCGCCCAACAGAGCGAGTTGATCGCAGACCGATCCGGCCGGCGTAACCCCAGGCCAGCGAGCGACAAAGGGCACGCGGTGGCCCCCCTCCCAAGTATCGCGCTTGGCGCCGCGCAAATGGGCCATGCTGTAGTGGCCGAATTGACGCACGTGCTCGTAGCAGCCGCCAGCCGCGGCCGGAATGCACTCGGGGCCGTTGTCGCTAGTGAAAATGAGCAACGTGTCGTCGGCCAAGCCCTGCTCGTCGAGCGCGGCCATAATTTCCCCGACCACCCAATCGACTTCGCAGACAAAATCGCCATACAGACCCGCGCCGCTGCGACCGATGAAGTCCTCGTTGGGAACAATCGGCGTGTGCGGCGAGGTCAACGGCAGGTAGAGGAAAAAGGGATCAGAGTTAGCTTCGGCGATATAGGCACGAGCGCGGCGGACGAATTCGGGGACCATGTCCTCCAGTTTCCAACCCGGCATCATGGCTCCGGGCTGGCCAAACATCTCCTCGGGCTTTTGCTCGGTCGGGGCCGCAGCCAGCCGGTCCTGCTCAAACCAAGTGTAGGGCGGAAAATTCGGCACATCGACGCCAAAGTAGTAGTCAAAACCGCAGGCTAAAGGACCACCACCTATAGGTTGGCTGTAGTCGATATTGCGCTCTAGGGCTTGGCGCTGCTCGCGGTTGAGACGGCCGATGGACTCGTCGCCGCAGGCTGGTTTGCCGTCCTTGGTCGCCCACTCCCAGCCGAGATGCCACTTGCCGATACAGGCGGTACGGTAGCCCTGCTGGCGCAGCAGCTTGGCCGCGGTGGGACGGTCGGCTTCGATCAAGGGCGGATCCCAAGGCCACAGGACGCTGCTTTTGAGCGGAGTGCGCCAGCAATAGCGGCCGGTAAGCAGGGCGTAGCGGCTGGGCGAGCAGACGCTGGAGGAAGCGTGGGCGTCGGTAAAGCGCATCCCCTGAGCGGCGAGGCGGTCGAGGTGCGGCGTGGGAATTTTGCAGCCGGGATTGTTGCATCCCATATCGCCGTATCCCATGTCGTCGGCGAGGATGTAGATGATGTTGGGCTGTTGCTGGGGCATGGCTACTCCTTGAGGCCCGACGCAGGGGCCGACCTATGGGGAAAAGTTCATCAGTAAATCCGCTGGAATGCCCAAATGTGCTCTCAACGCGCCAATCTGCCGAATAGAGAGCGGGCGAATTCCATTAAAAAATTCCGATGCTCGGCTTCTACCCCCCATCCACTTCGCCAGATCGGCCCGGGAAAGGCCCTTCTGCTCCAGCATAAAATCAACCACTTCTTGGGGCGTGGGCTTCTCATAAGCCGGGAAATGAGTGTCTTCATAAGCCTGCACCAGAACAGATAGAAACTCCAGCCGCTCATACTCCTCCGATCCGGGCTGAGGCTCTGTGTCGAGGAGGGCATCGATTTCGGCGACGGCGATATCGTATTCTCCTTTGTCTCTCAACACGTGAGGTTTGGTAAAATCGAGTACTTCAGCCATTGGGTACTCCTTGGCTATAGTGCATTGACCTGCATATTAGCTTCCACGGCGCTCACTTCAGATGGAAATCGCTACTGATAAGCTAAATACCCGATCGACGTCCCCGTTCGGTCCCGGAGCGCCAGCCCAGCCGTTAGCCAAGCGGTCGTAGGCCACGATCAGCCCGTCAGTTCCCCAAGTCATCAGCGCAGTGTAAGACGTGCTCATGGCGGGGTCCTCTCCAGCCTGCGCGTTGCAGAAGGCTTCTGAAAAGCCCACATCCGACTCAACCAGTCGGTTGTGATGTACTCCCAGATTTACCCGCTCCCATTTTTCGCCCTGCCCATCGGCGCAAAGCCAGAGGAACAGACCCGGGCGGCCACCGGTCAGCACTATCGCGCCATTGCCCAACCGGGCTAGCCGCGGCTGCACCGAGGCCATCCCTTCCATGCGCACCGACGGCGACCACGTCCGGCCTTCATCCGCGCTGATGCTCTTGTGGAAGTCCCACCTACCACCGACGCGATAGACGCACAGCAGGTCGCCATTGTCCAGCCGCAGGGTGTTAGATTCGTTGGGGCCTTCGGGCGCGCCGGGCGCGGCATCCGGGCCAGCGACAGTACTGCGGTACGTCCACGCAAAACCCCCGTCGTCGCTGACTATGGCGAACGTGTTATAGCCTTCTTCCCCATCGAACTTTCCGTACATCGTCGTCAACAGGCTCCCATCCTCAAGGCGCAGGATGTTGCCGTTGTGCTGGAGCCGCAATTCGTCCTCGTGGTAATCGGCGAGCGGGCGCGGAAAATCGCAGACTCGCACGTCCCGTGGTTCGACCACGAGCGCACCATCGACCATCGTCAGGACATTGCCCGGAGCAACGCAGTTTCGCCGATCTCCCGGCGATTGCGGCCATTGCTCGTACGGCATCATCAACGTGCTCGACGCATCTCGGACGGAAGTATGGCCGTACGAGTCGATGCGCTGATCCGGGTGCCAGCTACCACCGGCGTCATGGCTCGCGAAAAGATCGGCTGGCCATTTCCCCTGCGCGACATCAGCGGAGCGGATGCAGGCACAAACCAGCGCATCGTCGCCGACTTGGTGTAGAGACGGAAACCAGAAATGGCCAGTGTCCTGACCCACCTCGACCGGAACACCTGCTTGGACGAGGCCGTTCTGGAGCGGATAATCGATCATATTACCTCGAAGGGAACCGGGGTTATAGAGCAGGCAGTATTCGAGCTTGACCTTAGCGTAGGAACTATCTATACCCCGGTCAATCAACTTACACTATTTGGTCATTTAACCAATATCGCCTTGCGTCGCGCCGCCTCCGCGCCGGTTTTCAACGCGTAGAGATACACGCCGCTACCGAGCTTGCGGCCGCCATCGTCCCGCCCGT
>JAJEEZ010000237.1:0-2743 GCA_022820705.1 Candidatus Latescibacterota bacterium
CTGTGGCGCACGTCGAGCAAGCTCATCGCGTCCTCGCCGAAATCCGCACTGTGTGCGCACAGGTCTTCCAAGCTCAGGTCGGTAAGGGCGCGGTCTTGCTCTAGCGAGTCTCGCACCAAGCGGCCAACGACGCGATGGGCCTCGCGGAAAGGCACGCCTTGGCCCACCAAATAGTCGGCCAAATCCGTTGCCAAGGCCGTGGAATCCACCGCGGACTCCATCCGCTCGGCGCACACCTCCATGCTCTCCCAAACACCGGCGAAAACCTCTAGGCAAATAGCCGACGTTTCCAGCGCGTCGAAGAGCGGCTCCTTGTCTTACTGCAGATCCTTGGCGTACGTCAACGGCACGGCCTTCATCGTCGTCAGCAACGCCATCAGGCTG
Organism: Candidatus Latescibacterota bacterium; assembly: GCA_022820705.1. Lineage (GTDB taxonomy): Bacteria > Latescibacterota > UBA2968 > UBA8231 > UBA8231. The sequence goes on from JAJEEZ010000237.1 coordinate 385, forward strand.
CCGTACACCCGGCCAGTCTTGCCGCGCACCAATTCTAGCGCGTCCGGGTTTTTCTTTTGCGGCATCATGCTAGAGCCAGTGGCAAAGTGATCGCTCAACTCGACAAAGCCAAACTCCGCCGACGACCAGAGGATCAAATCCTCGCAAAAGCGGCTCAAGTGCATCATCAGGATCGCCAGCGCGGACAGAGTCTCGAGCAAAAAATCCCGGTCGCTGACCGCGTCGAGACTATTGGGAGTCACCTGCGAGAACCCGAGTTCACGGGCGAGGAAGGTCCGGTCGAGCGGAAACGCGCTCCCAGCCAACGCCCCGGAACCCAACGGCAGAAAATCCGCCCGACGCCAAGCGTCCCCCAACCGCCCGCGGTCGCGCTCCAACATCCAGAACAGCGACAGTGCATAGTGGGGAAAAAGTACTGGTTGCGCCTGTTGCAAGTGAGTGTAGCCGGGCAGCACCACGTCGCTGTGCTGCTCGCCCGACGCCAGCAGCACTCCTTGCAAATGGCGGATCTGCACCTGAAGCGACGCAATCGCGTCCCGCAGGTAGATCCGCTCATCCACGTTGACTTGGTCATTGCGGCTACGCCCGGTATGCAGCTTGCCTCCGACCGGCCCGATCAGCTCGGTTAGCCGCTGCTCCACGGCCATGTGGATGTCTTCAAGCGCGTCGGGGAGCGCGCAATCCGAGGCTGAAAATTCTTCCTGCACCTGCTTTAGCCCCGCTTCGATTTGCTCCAACTCCCCAGCGCTGAGGACGTCGGCCCGCTGCAGGGCGCGGGCGTAAGCTACGCTGCCCGCAATATCGGCCGCCAACAGCTTGCGGTCGAAGCCAATAGAGGCGTTGAAGCGCTCCATCAGCTCGGCCGGCGCAGACTGAAACCGCCCGCCCCAAGGCGTTTGTACCGCGGCCATCAGACACCTTGGCGCAGAATCTCGTCGAATACATCTACTGCTTCGTCGATGCGATCCTGCTCGACGACCAGCGGTGGCAAAAAGCGCACCACATCAGCCCCAGCCGTGGCCACCAAGATGTCGCGCTGGCGGAAGGCGGCCAGATAGTCAGCGGCCGGCTGGCTGGTGACCGCGCCAGCGATCAGCCCTCTGCCGCGCACTTCGGTGATGTGCTCAGGCCAGCGCTGTTGCAGCTTTTGTAGGCGATCAATCAAGTGGTCGCCCTTTTCGCGCACCCCGGCGATAAAACCCGGCTCCAACAGCTTGTCCAAAACTGCGGCTGCCGCAGCGCAGGCCACGGGATTGGCACCAAACGTCGCGGCGTGATCGCCAGCCTCGATGGCATCGGCGACCTTCTGCCGCAAGAGCGCGACGCCGATTGGCAAGCCCCCGCCGAGTGCCTTGGCCAAGGTCATAATATCCGGCTCAACCTCGTATTGCTGATAGGCCCACAGCGAGCCTAAGCGCCCGCAGCCCACTTGGATCTCGTCGAACACCAACAGCATCTCCCGCTCGTCGCACAGGTGCCGCAGCCCGGTGAGAAATTCCGCCGTCGCGGCGTGGATCCCACCCTCGGCCTGCAACGGCTCGACCAAAATTGCGCAAGTCTGATCCGAAACCAGCGCCTCCACCGAGGCCAAATCGTTGAATTGGGCAAAGTCGATGCCCGGCAGCAACGGCTCAAACCCCTTGTGGTACTTGGGCTGGCCGGTCGTCGAGATGGACCCATACGTCCGCCCGTGAAAGGAGTTCTCAAAGGCGATGAGGCGATTTTTGGGCGAGTCGTGGGTGGTGTTGCCCCACTTGCGGCAGAACTTGAGCGACGCCTCCCACGCCTCGGTGCCGCTGTTGCAGAAGAACACCCGGTCGGCAAATGAGTTCTCAACCAGCCGCTTTGCCACCTCGACCGAGGGGATCGTGTGGTAGAGGTTCGACACGTGCATCAGCTTGGCAGCCTGGGTCTCAATGGCCTTGAGCACCTCGTAGTCGCCGTAGCCCAACGCGTTGACCGCTAAGCCGCTGACAAAATCGAGGTAGCGGTTGCCGTCCGTATCGAAGAGATAGACCCCATTGCCCCGCTCTAGTACGAACTCGGGCCGACCGTAAGTCTGTAAAATGTATTGCGCCTCGCCCTTGATAATGTCTTCGGTTTTCATGGTTTCTCCGTCGTCCTACTGGACAATTTGGGTGCCAATGCCCTGCGGGGTGTAAAACTCGAGCAACATCGCATGCGGCACGCGCCCGTCGATGACGTGGGTCTTGCGCACGCCAGCTTTGACGGACTTGATACAGGCTTCGACCTTGGGAATCATTCCGCCGCTGATCACGCCTTGGTCAATTAACTCGCCCACCTCAGAGACGTGCACGGTTGATAGCAGGGACGCATCGTCTGCGAGATCGCGCATAAT
>JAJEEZ010000240.1:0-6813 GCA_022820705.1 Candidatus Latescibacterota bacterium
AGTGGCCGTCGTTGTCGTAGTCGGCCACCGCGCATCCCATCGACCAACTCGTATCGCCCACGTCAGCGGCGATCGTCACATCGGTAAAGCGACCGCCGTCGTTGCGGTAGAGCTGGTTGGCCGGATGCTCGCCTGCGGCAAAGCCCGCAAAGGAAGAGCCGTTGGCCACGTATAAATCCACGTCGCCATCGCGGTCGTAATCGAAAAAGGCCGCCCCGCCCATCATCCCCTCGACTATGTAGCTTTGGTCAGCACCCGAGACATTGCGCTGCGTCAGGCCAGCGTCCGCCGCCCGATCGACAAATTGCACAGCGAGCGACTCGCTCCACCCACTGGCTACCCCGACGAGGCACCCGACCGCGCACCATATCAACGCGCCCACTACTCCTGCTCCACCACCAAGAACCGATCGACCGGCTCGCTGCGCCGCTCTTGCACACTGCCGTCGGGCCACGTGATTTCGATTCGCTCCACTAGCGCGCAGTCGCCCAAGCCAAAGTGCAATCGGCTATCGCTCGCCGACAGATAGGTACCCCCGCCAACCCGCTGTCGCGTTTGTACTGCTCCACCGCAAAACACCCGCACCCGCGCACCAACGGCGTCGCGGTTCGCCCGCGTCCCCACCAACCGCAGGGACAGCCAGTGGTGTTCCGACCGCAGCTCATTGCGATACAGCCGCGCCGCGCCATCGACGTTGGTCACCAGCACGTCCAAGTCGCCGTCGTTGTCGTAATCACCATAAGCGGCACCCCGCGATACCGCAGACAGCTCGAAAGCCGGACCGCTGTGAGCCGACACGTCGGCGAATACTCCGCGACCATTGTTGGCGAAAAGCTGGTTGGGCTGAGCGTGACTCAATGCTGAATCCTGTAAGGCGATGCGATCGAGGACGTGGCCGTTGGCCACGAACAAATCCACGTCGGCGTCGTTATCGACATCGGCAAAAAACGCGCCAAACCCCAGCGGCAGCAAAGACGGGCCGCGCAGACCAGCGACCTCCGTCGCATCGGCAAAACGGCCCTCTCCCCCGTTGCGGTAAAACGTGTTGCTCTCGCGGGAAAAATTGGTCACCAACAAGTCGGCATCCCCATCGGCATCCCCATCGCCGACCGCGATCCCCATGCCGGCCTCGGCTTGGCCGTCGCCATTGTACGCCGCCCCGGCTGCCAACCCGGTCTCAGCAAACGTGCCGTCGCCTCGGTTGCGATAGAAAAAATTGCGTGTCCCGTCGTTGGCCACGTACACATCGAGGTGCCCATCCGAATCAAAATCAGCGGCCGCGACCCCGAGCCCCTTACCAAATGGACTAAAAACCCCGCTAGCCTGTGTTACATCAGAGAAATGCCCGTCGCCCTCGTTGCGAAAAAGCGCGTCTGGCGCGCCGTTGTAGCGCCTCGGGCTGCAATAGGTCCGCTGGCCAGCCGGAACGCGCAAGGAGGCTCCGCTGCTAGCAACCGCGCCACCGCACAAGCGGTTGGTGTCCGGCGTCAAGTCGAGGTAATTCACCACATACAGATCGAGATCGCCATCGTTGTCATAGTCGAAAAAGGCTGCGCTCGTACTCCAGTGAGCATCGTCCACTCCAGCCGCTTGCGCCTGCTCGGCAAAGGTCCCGTCCTCCTGATTGCGATAGAAGGCATTGCGGCCGTAGTTGGTCACGTAGAGATCCGGGCGACCGTCGTTGTCGTAATCGCCGACCGCGCATCCCATGCCATAGCCCAGATCGCCTGTTCCGGTTTGCTCAGTGATCTCGCGGAAGGCCCCGTCCACATTCTGGTAGAGACGATTTCGCGTCTGGCCTACGCTAGGAGCTTGGCGCAACGCCAACACCGAAGTATCCACTCGACCATCGTAGCGCAAAGGCGGCCGGAAGTCCTCGACAACCCAAGTACCCGTCGAATCTCCAGCCACGAGGTTGACCGGCACCAAGCGTTCGCGCCACGGCGACAGATCGAAGCCGTCCACCAAATACACATCCAACCAGCCATCTTTGTCGTAGTCGAAAAAGGCCGCACCAGCCCCCATCGTCTCAATCAGGAAGTAATCGCCGCTAGCCCCACTGGTGTGGCGGAAATCCAGCCCGACCTCGGCAGCCACCTCGACGAAAAAAGCCGAACGCTCGGGTGCGCCGCAGCATAGGAGAAAAAGAACTAAAGGCAGATACAAAATGGATGGGTAATAGGCGTTGCTGTTCACCGCAAAAAAATAAGCGCCACCTACAAATAGAGCCAATCGGGCGGCTGATACCCGCGACCACAGCGGGAAACCGTAGAAATGCACTTCCTCACATTTTTCACTAAATTCCACACATACTTAGGAGGTGAAGACGATGCGAGTCTATGAGTTTATGCTTACGCTTGCGACTGAGCCCAGTCTGGATGCGACCGACCAACTCTATGAATACTTTGATGACAATGGGGCAGCTCCAGAAAATGTCTTGGACTTTACTCTCGTCATACAATCCGGGACACCGATTGCGCACTGTACTGTGGAAGCCACGTCGTTCGAGGCAGCCCTAGAATCGGTACTGCCAAAACTGTGCGAGAAAGGTCTTCAGGTCGTGCGAGTGGAGGTCGATGAGGTGGGGCTAGCTCTTCTTCAAGAGGCAACATAACGGCTTAGACCCCCATCTTCACAGTTTTGCAAAAACAAGTCCCGCTGTTTGACCGTTCCCCCAGACCCCATCCATGGCCCGCCCCAACATCCTCTTCATCCTCTCCGACCAGCACAGCAAATTCCACCTCGGCTGCTACGGCGACTCACTGGTGCGCACCCCACACCTCGACCGCTTGGCCAGCGAGGGCATGCGCTTTGCCAACGCGTACACTCCCTCACCTTTGTGCGTGCCAGCGCGCATGGCCTTTATGACCGGTCGGCGGCCCAGTGCCAATCAAGTTTGGGGCAACGACCACATCCTCAACTCGGCGCTGCCGACTTGGGCCCACACCCTAGGCGCGGCTGGATACGAGACCGCGCTGATTGGCCGCATGCACTTTGTCGGTCCCGACCAGCGCCACGGCTTTGAGCACCGACCCATCGGCGAGTACAGCGCCCTGCATCCGGGTGCAGCCCGACAGGGCGGCCCCATGTTCAAGAGCATTCCCGCCAGCACCTCGGGCCAGACCCGCGAATGCGTCGAAATAGCCGGGTACGGCCGCACCACGTACCAAGCCTTTGACGACCGCGTCGCCGAGGCGGCTTGCGCCTATTTGGCGGAAAAGGCGCAAGCGCCCAACCGGCCCTTTGCCGCAGTGGCCGGCTTTGTGCTGCCGCACTGCCCATTCTTCGCCCCCAAGGATCTCTACGATTATTACTACGACCGCGTCGATGTGCCGCAACCCGACCCGACCGGAGAGCCGGAGGCAGTGACCAATTTCAAAAAGCGCCGCCTCATTGACGAACCGCTGCCCAAAGAGCGCATCCGCGTGGCGCGGGCGGCCTATTTTGGTCTGTGCGAATACTTCGACCGCAAAGTTGGCCAACTCCTCGACCAACTCGACGAGACCGGCTTGCGCGACAATACCTTGGTGATCTACTCCAGCGACCACGGCGAAATGGCCGGCGAGCACGGCTGCTGGTGGAAGAGCAACTACTACGAAGGCTCGGTCGGCGTCCCCCTCATCGCCCGTTTGCCCGGCGTGATACCAGCGGGCGTGGAGAACCCAGTGCTGTGCAATTTGCTCGATTGGGCACCCACCGCCGTAGAAGTGGCCGGTGGTGAACCTCTGCCCGCAACCGACGGCCATTCCCTGTGGCGCGAACTACAGGGCCACGCAGATGACGCCCGCCCCGATACAACCTTCAGCGAACTAGGGCCCTCGCGCGGCGACTCCCCTTCGCGCATGATCCGGCAGGGACCGTGGAAGCTCTACAAATACCACGACGACACCCCACCGGCGTTGTTCAATCTGGCGGACGATCCGGGAGAATGGAACGACTTGGGTAGCGATGGTGCCTACGCCGCACTGCGGCAACATCTGCTCGACCAACTCTACGCCGATTGGAATCCCGAACAAGTGGCGCAACGCAGCGCCGAACTAACGCGGGATGCACAAGTGCTGACGGCGTGGGGACGGGCGGTGCAGCCTCGGCACGAAGATACCCTGCCCGTCGAAGATGTCGAGGATGTGGTGTGCTGTTGAGGGGGTAGCCTCACATGTACGACAGAAAATGCCCGGTCTCGCCCAACACGCCGTCAATACACAGCCACAACCCAGCCGCGGTCGCCTCGCCCAAGATCAGCCCTAGGAAAAACAGCTTAGCCCGCTCGTAGAGCGGCATCCCACCCCACTTGACGATGCCCAGCTTGAGTGCCCACGCTATGAGCACCGAAAACCACACCTGATTGGCCAGCCAGCCGACGCTGACGATAAACCCCAGCGGGTGCAACGGCCACCAATAAAACCGGTGGTGTCCCCACAAGAGCACGGCCTCGACGAGACCACCGATGCCGGTGAACAACCAACCGCGCATATCGGCTGGCAGCGGATCGACAATCGGCCGCGCCATGTCGGTAAACGTGCGATTGGCCTGGCGGGTCATAAAAAACGGATGCAAATTGATCCCACCGTGCTCGTAGCACACCTGAAAAATAATCCACGTCGCCCCGGCCAAACTCACCACTAACGCCAGCGCCATCCCCCAAAACAGCCGCCTCTTAGAACCAACTACCGCCTCGGCCAGCTTGAGCGAATTGGCCGCAGCAATCATCGGAAAAAGCCGCATCTCAGACTGCCAGATGTACGTAAAGGTCAGGGCCGTCAGCCCCTTGGCTCCAATCACCGGTGCGCCAACCGCGGAAATGACGAAAAACGCCGCCACCATCGGCGAGCGCGCCGTCGCCAGCCCGGCCGTGGCTACCGCCCGCGTGACGAATACGTAGAAGATCAAGCACACCAGCAAAAACAGCGGCAAAATCGCCAGCGGCACCCCGGACGCCCACAGCCACACGCCCACAAAGATCAGACTAGCCAAAAAGCCAAAGACCGCCACCCGATAGGAGAGCATTTCCCCCGCATCATCCACCGTCGGGTCGCCGCGCCACGCCTTGCGCCACACCGCCCCCAAGTGCCGCCGCCCCATCCACAATGTGTAGGCGACGAAAATCAAACAGGCCCCCATCACCTCGTGCGTCAGATCCGCGGTCTGCGAGTAGGAGTAGAGACTGAGCTTTTCGGTACTGGCAATGCCCAGCGAAGTAAAAATCCCCTCTTGCGCCTTGTTGAAGAGGTAGAAAAACCAAATTGAAAAGGAAATGTTTAGGTTGACCAAATAGAAAAAACCGATCCACGCGTACACCCAGTCTAACCCCAGCTTATTGCCGACCCACGGCAGTTGCCCAGCCGACTGAATCGGCAGCGGCACCGCCGGGAAGTAGTAGTGCAGCCCCTTGAGCGACAGCAGAACAAACGGCACCGCAAAGCCGATCCACAACAACCGCTGCTTAAAAAGCGGCCCCAGCTTAAACCCCGGCCGGCCCTCCTCTACCATCTTGAGCGGCAGTTGCACCATGGGATAGGCCAGCCGCTCGTGCTGCGACCACTGCCGATGCAAAATGGAGCTCATGCAGAGCATCATAAAGCTCAGTACCAAAAAGAACACGTACCAATAGCTCAGCGTCTCACTCCAAGCTCCCCACGGAATGCTCTCCCCAGGCGACAACCCCTCGTGCAAATCGACAATCGCCTGCCGGTCCTGCGGAGCCAGCCACGGCGTCACGTGCGGAAAGAAAACCTCGCCCCAATTGTTCTCCGGGGTCGCGTAGTAGTACAGCCCGCTGATGATCGGAATCAGATAGCCGACAAACGCCTGCGTTGGCACGGCCGACGCCAACAGCAGCATCGCATAAATGAGTACTAAATCGGCCCGCCCCAAGGCGAGTCCGCGACCGAGCACCCGCAGCAGGGTATTGACCCCTACCACCAAGACAAAAAACAGAAAAATCGCCCCGGGCGACGAGCTGTTGAGCGCCATGTACGACCCTTGCAGCATAATCACCGCGTAGGGTGCTCCCGCGCCGATGCACAAGGCCAACAGCGCCCCCACCGCAAACCCCCGCCAAGTAAAGGACGCCGACTGTTCCTCTGCCGCCTGCTCCTCCACGCGCTCCTCGGCCTGTTCGGCCGCCAGCGTCCGCGCCGACTCCACGTGCTGGACGCGCTCAGCCTCCCGCAGCGCGTACCAAATCAACATCTGCTTGCGCAGGGCCTCCACCAGCCGCAGGTTGAGCCGCTGCCAGTAGTGGCGCTCGCCGCTTAGCCGGCGCAACCGAACTTCCATCGCCCGCGCGCGCTCCCCAGCCGGCACAAACTCCACGACCACCTCTTGGCTCACCCCCAAGTCAAACGGGGCCAGCCACAGCGCAAACGAGAGGCGATAGTCATCAGCCTGCGTAACTTGCATATCCTCGACGTAAAAATCCCCCAGCGTCGCCCGACCAAAAGCCCCAAAGTAGTTGGCCAAAAAGCCGCACACCCCCTCGACCTCTCCTTCGCCGAGCATGAAGGGGAACTCAAACAGCCATTCGTCGCCATTGGGCGGGTCTGGTCGCCAGCGCCGCACCACCTCCGGCACGGCCTGCCGCGCCGCCACCCGCGCCGGATAGATCGTCGATAGCAACACCACCCCCATCACTGCCAGCGCGGCCCCAATCGCCGCCAGCGACGAGTAGTTCAAGGTCAAGCCCTGCAACAGCCCCAGCCCCAACAGCACCCTCCCCAACCCCTGGCCCAGCAAGTAGCCCAACGTCGTCCCTAGCACCGCATAGACGCAGGCTTCGGCCACAAACAGCAGCGCGATGTGCAAGGGAGCCAA
>JAJEEZ010000253.1:0-2861 GCA_022820705.1 Candidatus Latescibacterota bacterium
CTTGGCGACATAAGCCGCCTGATCGGGGGACAGGTCGCAGACAATGGGAACGGCAAATTCCTCATCGAGTTCCAACAGGTTGGGTAGGTGCTGGACCTGAGCTATGGCACCACAACCCAAAACACCAATGCGCACGCGGGCCATGAACAAACTCCTGCTGATAATCTCCGGCTGCCAAGAGTTATTTCCCCTTGAAGTCCAGAGCCATATTTGGTTACTTGTGTCAGATTCGGAATCAATATAAGTCGCCAGCCACTAGGATCACAGGGAAACGAGATGATGACCCCCGAACAGCGCTATTTTTTTGATTTAACCGGCTATCTCCATTTGCACGGCGTGCTGAGTGAGAGCGAACTCCGCCCCGCCCAAGACGCGGCCCAACGCTACATCGACACGCCGCCGGATCAACTACCAGAGGGCTTTCGCATTGACCTCAACCGCGAGCACTTCAACTGGTACCTCTACGCCTTCGCCTTTGACAAAGCCCTCGAACGGCTGACCATGCACCCCAAAACTTGGCCCATCCTGCTCGAACTGACCGGCGGCAAACCCAAGTTAGGCGGCGGCAATATGATGGTCGATGTCCACGGCAAGCCCTTTCATCCCCTGCATTCGGGACGCGAATCAGACGTGCGCAAAAACCGGCCGGGCTGGCGGCGCAGTTTTGTCAAGGACGGCAAAATATACAACAACGACCTGGTGTTTTTCTTTTATCTCACCGACGTTTTCCCCGGCGACGGCGGGCTCATCGTCGTACCCGGCTCGCACAAGGCCAATTTCCTGCGCGAACATCACTACTTCTATCCAGGAAGCTACACCGCCGACGGGGGGTACAACGACGATTATTTCAGCACTGAAGTGCCCGAAGGAGTGACCAATCCCACGCCTAGAGCCGGCGACGTAGTCATCATGTCCGAACACCTCACCCACGGCGCGCTCTCCTGGGAGCCCAAAGACCGGGACCGCCGCTTTCTCACCCTGCGCTACGGCGTGCAGCACATCGGCCCCTCCGACCCCTTTCCCGACGGCGTCAAGGCCCAATTGTCTCCAGAAACCTTGGAGCTGATCGCCGTGCGCGACTTCAACGACCGCAAGGAAATCACCACGCGCGATACACTAGAATTGACCGTATGAACGAACCGATGCGCCGGCTTCCCTTCCAAATCGTTACACAAAGAGGTACAGCATGACCCCCGAACAGCGCTATTTCTTCGACCTGACCGGCTACCTCCACCTCCAAGGCGTGGTGCAAGGCGCGGAATTAAAAGCGGCCCAAGACGCGGCCCAGCGCTACATTGATACGCCGCCGGAGGAGGTGCCCGCCGGCCTCGAAATCAATCTCGAGCGCGAGCACTTCAACTGGTATATCAATGCCTTCGCCTTTGACAAGCCCCTCGAAGCGCTGACCCTCCACCCCAAAACTTGGCCCATCCTCAAGGAGTTGACCGACGATCGGCCGCGCCTGACCAGCGGCAATCTGATGGTCGATGTTCACGGCAAGCCCTTCCATCCCCTGCACGGTGGCGTCCCCGGGGCACCGGCCCGCAATCCAGAGCAGGGACGCTACAGCACAATCGGCGGCAAAGTCCAGTGCAATGACCTAGTCTTCTTCTTCTACCTGACCGACGTCCATCCCGGCGACGGCGGACTTATCATTCTCCCCTGTAGCCACAAGAGCCACTTCGACTATCCGCGGTCGCTTTTCTATCCCGACAGCTATACGGCAGATGGATACAACGACGAGTACTTCAGTACCGAAGTGCCCGAGGGAGTGCTCAATGTAACGCCCAAGGCCGGCGATGTGGTCATCATCTCCGAATTGGTTACCCACGGCGCGCTCTCTTGGGTGCCCCAAGACCGGGACCGCCGCTTCCTCACCCTGCGCTACATGCAGCAGCACGAAAGCGTGCGCGGCGGTCTAGACCGTTTCTCCCCAGAGGTCAAGGCTCGACTTTCGCCAGAAACCTTGGAACTGGCCTCACCCGCTGCCTTTACCCACACCAAGGAAATCGTCGAACAAGAAGTCGTCACCCTGAGCTGAGCACTCAGTCGATCTCTTCCAGAGCAATGGCCCGGGTCCAACTAGCCGTGACCCGCTGCATCTTGATCGGCAGGGCGATGAAAAAGACGCGGTCCTTTGTCAGTTGCTCCAATCCCAAGAGAGCGTCCACCATGGGAATGCCTTCTTGCAGCAGCCGGCGCTCGGCATCGATGTGGGCGTTGGGCACAGTGGATGGACCGTAGTACAAACCACCGCTCGAGGCCAGTAGTTTGATCCGCGTTTCGATGAAAAAATCCAGCACGTCGGCTTCAAAGTAGGGCAGCTCGCCGCTGTGTTCGGGGTTGGTGCGCACCAGCACAATATCGCCGCTTTTCACTCCTGCTTGGCGAAATTCGTCGGCGCGGATTCCCTCTCCTGGTCCCTTGTGCGACAAATCGCAGACCACGGCCTCGCCAATGTACGAGGCCAACGACATGCCGGCCATGTCCGGCCCTTCATCGAGGTATTTGTAGGCCCCCTCGCAGTGCGTGCCATTGTGCGTCTGGCTCTGAATGAAGTGCATCCGGGCCCCGTAGGCCATAAACTCCTGCACCTCCACAGAGCGTCCGAAAAAGGGCTCGCCGTGCAGGTAGTGCCCGTCGATTTTCTGCTCTCCGGGAACCATCTCGTGCGATAGGTCGATAATGCGGTACTTGCTCAGATCAATCATTTTTTCCCTCAACAGAAGTGAATGGAGTATAGATTTTACCTAGTGCCATCAGAGGGCCAAAATTACAAAAGACTCTCACATCAGTTCTTCTTGAACTTGGGTCTCACTCCAGCGGGGTTGGATTCCAAAGGCCCGAGCCTGCTGTATCAT
>JAJEEZ010000576.1:0-4675 GCA_022820705.1 Candidatus Latescibacterota bacterium
TCGTTCGCCGGTGTTTAGGGAGACTCGACCAGTGGCTTCGGATCGGCTTTATGCAGGCCCTCATCCAAGTCGAGCTTGCCAGCTAACTCGCACCCCGGCCCAAGCGGCAATCTTCGGCGGCGAGCCATTCCGCATACGGACGCGGCATGGGGCTGGGCAAGCCCAGGCCGTGTTCCTCGCGCCAGCGCAAGAGTGGGTGCTCGCGTTCTGCTTGCGGTAAATCTACGCGCTGACCACGCGCCCCCGACTCAAAAATCCCCATCAATATCTCCAGCACGTGGCGGCCAGCCTCGCCCGAGCACTCGTGCGCACGGCCCTCATCGAGCGCCTGCACGTACTCGTCGGCGAACTGATAGTCCTCTATCGCAGCCGGGCCCTCCAGGTCGTAGTGCTCAGGCACTAAGGGGTCGAGCGGCTGCCACTCAGATTGGCCGGGAGCAAAGTGCGGCGTCGATAAAAACCACGGAGCACCGCTTTTCCAATAAAGCCGGCCCTCAGTGCCGTAGATCTCAATCATATAGGCCGTTGAATCCACCTTGGGAAAGCGGTGCTGCAAGAGGGTACCCGAAATCCCGCATTCAAAGGCAAGGGCCGCGGTCACGTGTTCACCGGCGATGTAGCCCATGCCGCTCGGCGACGGCACCACATCCTCGGGCGTGATCGGTCGGCCATCGGTCAAGGCCACCGCTTGCACACTCCGCACCGGCCCAACCACGCCGAGCATGGCATTGAGCGAGTGCGTGGCAATATTCATCAGGCCGTAACCTCCGTAGTAGCCCTTGCCGCTGCCCTGCACATAGCGCAAGTCACCGATCCGGCCCTCGGCAATCGCCGCTTTGACCGCTTGCAACGCACCGCCGCTGCGCCCTTGGTGATGCACAGCCACTTGCACTCCTTGCTCCGCGGCTTTGGCCAACACCGCGTCGGCCTCGGCCAAGGTCGTGCAAATCGGCTTTTCAATATCGATGTGGACTCCGTGCTCCAGCACCCGCATAGCCAGCGGATAGTGGAACTCAGTGCCCGTGGGAATGGCGACAATGTCCGGGGCCTCGGCCTCGATCATCCGGTCGAGGTCGTCGTAGCGAGCCGCAACCCCCAACTCGTCGCCGAGCTCCGCCAGCCGCTCTGGCACGAGGTCGCACAGAGCCACAACCTCAGTGCGGGGATGCTGATGGTACGCGCGGCCCGCGGCCGTGCCTCGGCCGCGGCAGCCCAAAATGGCAACTCGGTATTGTTGCATGGTGCAATCTCCTTGCGACGCCAATGCTGGCGTCGGACTGTTTGCGTCACTTGCGATCGATTAACTCGGCCTTTTTCCAATACGCCATAAAGTGCCGGCGCAGCCATGCCAGCGGCGCAAAGCGCAGCGCATTAAAGCCTCCCCAAGACCAGCGCAGCGGCCACTCTTCCCGGCCAGTGAGCCGTCGGAAGAGCCGTTTGCGCTCCGCGCCCGCCAACTCCACCTCGGCGCTGAGCCGCGCCAACTCGCGCTCGTACGTCCCCTCCATGAGCATGCGAGCGTGCCGCGCGACCTTTTCCGGCTCCAGCACGGCCACCCGCGGACACACCATACCAGCCTCGCGCCGCACAAAGGCGCGGATTTGCGCCGACGGTAAATCGCCCTGATGCACAATAGCTTGGCGGGCGATCGAGACTGGATTCATCGCCCCGTACGTACGGCAAATCAGCGGGCGCACCGGATAGATGGTACAGCTATGGTCCGCGCCGAGAAAGGGACAGCGCCGGGGCCGCTCCTCAGTAAAGTTTAGCAACTCTTGGCGACGCTGCGGGGAAAAGTGCTTCTCCACATAGGTGACGATGTGGGCATATTCGACTCGGTAGAGCGGGAACATGGTGGCGTAGTAATTGTCGAACTCCTCGTCCGTGAGCCAGCAGCAATCGCCTGTACCCGCACACCGCGTCGCCGGAACTTGATCGTAGAGCACCTCTAGGTCGCGCATAACTCCTCCTGTTGTAAGCTAGCGCACCTTCGCTATCAACGCCGCGGCCCGCTGTCGTATTAGCACCTCGCTCGCCGGCGCGATCATCTGCACGCTCGGATAGACCTTATAGGCTTGGTCAATCTCGTAGCCGCCGCGCGCGTACTCGTCGGCCGTGGGCACGTAGCCAATGCAGCCATTGGCAAAGCCGCACAAGACGGCTGGCCCATGCACGGCCTCCAAGTCGAGCTGATAGCGGGCGAATATCTCCCCTTCCATCCCCAAAAGCACCAACTCGCCTAACGCCAACGCCTGTATCTCAAAAGGCTGCACCCGAGCGCGGTCCGCACCAGCCTGCACCCATTTGCACATGGCCACAGCCCATTCGAGTTGCGCTTTGGACACCTCGCTGCCCCGTGCCAAACGCGCCCGCAGGTGCCCTTTGAGTTTCTCGACCTTAGCACGCCAGCGCGACGGCGGAGGACGCAGCGGCAAATCCAACCGCTCGTGCGCCCAGCTTATCGCTGAAGCGTCCAAGGGCACAGCCGCATCCCGCCCCTCCAGCACAGCCCGACCCAACTCTTCTCCCAAGCGCTCCACATCGGCAAACGAGCCGTTGGCGATCCGCGGATTGACGTCGCCGCAGGCCCCGTTGACAAAGAGAGCCTTATCGCCGGTCTGCTCCTCAATGTAGCGCGCCGCCGCACCGGCAAAGTCGCTGCTGATCTGGAGGTTGTCCTGGCCCAAGACCACCGGATGACAGGCGTGATTGAAGAGCGTGGCCCCCGTGCCATCGGCAGCGACAAAGCGCAGCACGTGTGCGTAGGGCACGACCGGACCGGCGGGATTTTGCCCGATCCGCGTACCCTTCAGGTGCGGCTCGCGGCGATTGACGCCGATCTGCACCTCGGGACACGCATAGTACAGGCGGCCCGGTTGGCTGTCGGCGGCCGCAGCTACCACCACCTCGACCACGGAGTCCGCAACCTGCGCCAAGTAGTCGCCGTCGATGCGCCCCATGCCTCGGAAAGGGAACGTCAGCGGGCCGGAGTGCGTGTGGGAAGCGCAGATCATGATGGCCGTCCCTTCAATGCCAGTGGCGCACGCTACTTTCTCCCGAATCCCCCGCACAACATCCGCGTCCAACCCCACTAAATCGACAGCGACAAGAGCGACCCGCGTCGCACCTTGGCCGCAGACAAGAGCCTTGGCCATGAGGCGGTCGCGGATGTGCGTAGCCCCGGACCGCCGCCCCCAGTATCCGCCCATTGCGATACCGACCGGCGGCGTGACGTCGGCCGCAGCCGCGCCAAAGTGCAACACTACTGCGGCCCCTCTCTCCAGTTGGCGGGCAGAACGACAAGCGTTGTGCCCGGGCCGCAGGCATTGTACAACGCGCGCAAATCAGCAACCCCGATTTGCAGGTCCATAGCATCTGGACGGTGCCACGCCGAGCTAGCGTAGATCAGCAGCCCGCTCGCGAAATACAAGGCATTGGTAGCCGAGGCATCGACAACCAAATTCTGCTCCCAGTCGAAAGGGCTTGGCACCAAACTCTGCCAAGGGCTGCTGGGTCGATAGCGTCGCAACCGGGCCGCGAGCGAGGATTGCACCGGCGGCTTCTCTCCGAGGGAGTCAGCCGCAAGCGGCACGCGCCGCAAGAGCGCCTTCTTGTGCATCAGCCGCAACTCACCTTCACCCCGATCCACCAGCAAGTACGGCGCATCCGCTTCTATGGCCTGCAACCAAGCCCGCAGCGCAGCGTTGACATAGGCCAAGTCCTCAGCCGACGCCACACTCGCGCCGCACGCCAAGGCCCATAACAACGCTAGGAGCTTCATCAGTAGATAAAGACCGGCCAGCCGATTTCGACGGCTTCGTACAGGTACTCCAAGTCCTCGCTGCCCACCCGGACGCAGCCGTGAGTGATACTCTTGCCCAAGTTGATTTCAAAGAGCGTGCCGTGGATCATAAAATCTTTGAGGAAGTACAATGCGTACGCGCCCAAGACCCCGCGTTGGAATCGCCTCGGGTCCTCGGCGAAAATGGGAATTTCCTCGTCGTTTTCGATAAAGTACCACGTCGGCCGAATCCACAGGGGATCGGCGACTTTGCGGCGGATGGCGAAGCGGCCTTTGGGGGTGTCGAACGTCCAGCGATGCCACCTTTTGGCCCCTTCGAGTTTGCGCCCGCTGCCCGTTGCACAATCGGCTTGACGCAACACCTGCTCCCCATCGCGGAGCAGGATGAGATTGTCTTGGGTATTGATGACGATGTAGGGCGTGGTTAGCTCGTGGTGCTCAACAGCTTGCACCAGTTGCTGATGCTCTAACCAAAGCGCGGACGCACGCACGGCGGGTGCCCCCCACCGCAGTGCTAAAAAAAATAAAGCGACCGGGAGTAATTCCCGGCCGCCTGTGATTGAAGCTTGCAAGGGCGCACGCTCAGAAGCGCTCGTACCAAGGGCGCATCTCCTCGACTAGCGCGTGGTATCTATCCACGGCCACTATCACGCCGTCGGCGACCTCGGTAGCCTTCAGATCCGCGCTTCCGGCGAGGGACTCAGCCTCGGAGAAATCCTCGCTATCCAGTGCGGCTGCGGCCGCATCCATATCGGCTTCGGCCGCACTTAACTCGGCTCGCAGGGCCTCAATATCGGCTTCTGTGCCCTTGCCGGACGGCGCTTCCTCTAGGCTGGTATATGCGGCGGTGATCGCGTCGTGGGCCGCGGCAAT
>JAJEEZ010000539.1:0-16100 GCA_022820705.1 Candidatus Latescibacterota bacterium
AGCAGTTGGGGCGAAGCGGACCTAGCACCCATAATGGGCCAAGGCGGCGAGGTGGATTTCGACCCGGAAGTAGATATGCGCGGCCCGGTGCCGCTGGGCGTGGCCGTCTCCGCAGCCGCTGATACCAGCTTGGCACCCGAGGGGCGGACGCGACTGGTGGTCATCGGCGACGCGGATTTTGCCTCCAACCAGTACTTTGCCCAGCAGGCCAATGGCGAGCTATTCCTCGGCAGCGTCAGTTGGCTCACCGAGGATGAAGACCGCCTGACCATCACCGACAAGCAACCCGCCTTTAACCCCATCAACCTGATCGGCAATCAAGGTGCGGTCATCCTCTGGGTCTCGGTGTTCATCGTGCCGTTTGCGGTCGCTTTGTCGGGCATGGTCATGGTGCTCCGGCGCGGCTATCAGACCTATGCTGACGGCTTTGTGTCGTGGCTGGTGTACACCTTCTGGGGCAATGCGATGTTCTTCTTCATCAGCGGCATCATTGCCACCAGTGAGGGGGCGGTCTTTGAGGGCGAGGTCAAATTGATCGCGGCCTTGGCCTCGGCGGCCATTGGCTACGGCCTCTATCGGCACGCGGCGTGGGCTTGGCAGGCCGGCTTGGTGTTTGCAGTGTTGTGCGCTGGCGTGGTCGCGCTGACGATTTTCACCGGTGCCAGCCTTGGGTTCTCGCTGATTCCCAACGAGACAGTCCAACTGATCTACGCCGCGGTTTTTGTGGTCAACGCGGCCATTCTCGTGTGGATTAAGAAGGTCTTTGTACAAGAGGAGCAAGCATGAAATTCAAGACCAATATCGCAATCGGTGCCGTCTTCGTGGCGCTGTTGGCCTTTGTCTATTTCTACGAGATCAAAGGCGGCGAGGAGCGCCGCCAAGAAGCCGAAAAATCCAAGCAGCTATTCGTCTTCCAAGAAGATGATGCCCAGCGGCTTGAACTGTTGCGCGGCGACGATGCCTTGGTGTTGGACAAGGGCGCGAGCGGCTGGAACTTGAGTGCGCCTATGACCGACGGCGCGGACCAAGAGGCCGTAGATCGCTACTTGCGCAATTTGCGCGAGTGCGAGCGGGAAAAGGTCGTCGTCGATAGCGCGGCGGCGAGCGCAGAGGAAGCCGCCCAATACGGGCTTGATGCGCCGAGACTCAAGGTGCGGCTGCAAACCGAGGATGGAGCCGAGCAGGTGGTGGCTTTTGGAGCGGACAGTCCCACCGACCGCTTCACCTACGCCCAACTGCAAGGCGACAATCCCGAGATATTTGTGGTGCGCGCTTGGCGCTTTGACAACCTCGACAAACGCGCTTTTGACCTGCGCGACCGCCGGGCGCTGGCCTTTGCCAAAGACGAGGTAATGCAGGTGCAACGGTGGGGTACAGGCGGCGAGACCGTGCTAGCGCGGGCCGAACCTGACTGGCAAATGCGCGAGCCGGTAGTTGCCCGGGCCGCCGCCGACGCAGTAGATGGCCTGCTCGACAAAATCGACCAAGCCGAGATTGAGGCTTTTGTCGCCGAAAATCCAGATACCAGCGCCTTGGCCGCTTATGGCTTGGGGGATCGCGCGTCGCAGGTGGAGCTCGCCTTGCTCGTCGGCGAGGACCGGGCCGAGAAGCGCTTGGCCATTGGCGGCGCGGACGAACAGGGCCGTTGGTACGCGCGCGACGCTAGCCGGCCGCAAGTCTTCTTGGTCGATTCGACGCTGGTACAAGAGCTTACCAAGAGCATCTCCGACCTGCGCGACAAAGAGCCGCTGCGTTTCGAGCGCGATCAGGTCGAGCGCATCGTCTTGACTCGCGGGGCTGCGACCGCATTTGCGGCTGACAAGGACACGAGTGGTGTGTGGCACTTGTCCGAGCCTATGGGGCGCGACGCCAAATCGTGGAAGCTCAACAGTCTCCTGAGCGACTTGGAGCAACTCGAAGTCGAGGATTTTGCCGACGAATTGCCCGACGAAGCTACGCCTGCCTTCAGCATCGAGCTACTCGGCGAAGGGCAAGCCTTGCTGAGCGTGCGCTTTAGTGCAGCCGCCGGGACCTCGTACTTACAACAGGAGGGCGACGACGCGGTGTACGTCGTGAGTGGCGATGATTTCGCCGAGCTGGATCTGGATATAGACGATGTAGCGCAAGCGCCCAAAAAGCCGGCTGCACCCGCCGCTAGCAGCGAAGAAGATCCCAACGACGGCGGCGCTGACAGTCCGTAATGTATCTCGGCGGTCTGCTCGCCGCGCTCGTCGTTCTCGCTGAGGGGCTGCACGCCCAAGTCCCTCGGGCCGAGGCGGCCCTGGACACCGCGGCTGCTCGGGTCGGCGATCCCATCCGCCTGACGTTGACGCTCTACCACGACGCCACTGCGCGTCCCGAGGTGCCGGACCTATCCCAGATCCTAGGAGATTTTGCTCCCCGTTGCGCCGACTGGCACCAACGCGAGGTCGCGACTGAATTCGAGCTAGCGCAAGAATGCGAACTGCGTCTCTACGAACTGGGGCGACACGATGTACCAGCCGTGGCCGTGCCCTTTGTCACTGCTGCGGGCGATACGCTCCTGCGCGCGACTCAACCCTTAGCCATAGAAGTCATCAGCGCCCGAGGCGAAGGGGAGGACCAACTGCGCGACATCAAACCGCCCGTGCTCATCAGCGGGGGAGTGCCGTTGTGGGTGGTCGTCGCAATCGGACTGCTGGCGTTGGCGCTTTGCGTGCTCGGCGGCATTTGGCTCTGGCGTCGCCGCACCCGCACCCCAGAGCCTCCGCCCCCGCCCGAGCCGATAGACTACGCGGCTGAATTCGCGCGCATCGCCGAGAGCGGTCTGCTGGAACGCGGCGATTTCAAAACATACTACTCGCTGCTATCGGAAAACCTGCGCCGCTTCTTGGAGGAGAGCGTGGAAATTGAGGCCATGGAACAGACTACGTCAGAGTTGGCGGACGCGCTGCAGGGGGCTGAAGTCGAAGGCGTGCTTAGGGAGCAAATCATCGACTATTTGGCCGCGGCCGACTTGGTGAAGTTCGCCCGCTTTCATCCGGTGCTGGACGAGGCCCGGCGCGCACCGGACGGTGGCCTAGCTATATTGCGCGCTATTGAGGCGGCGGTCGCAACCCGCGCTGTTGAGGCCCATGCAGAACATCCGGTTTGAAAATCCCGAGTGGCTGTTGTTGCTGCTGCTGTTGCCCGTCTTGCTCTACAGCTATGTGCGCGCGCACCGGGGCCGCCAGAGCAGCGTGCAGTTTTCCGACCTCGGCGTGTTGCGCCGCGCCACCGCGTCGCTGTGGCCCAAGCTCCGGCACGGCCTCCTCGCGTTGAAGATACTCGGCTTGGGCTGCCTCATCGCGGCCATGGCCCGCCCGCAAGCCGGGCGCGAGGTGCGGGAAATATCGGGCGAGGGCATCGACATCATGCTGACCTTAGACATCTCGTCGAGCATGGAGTTGAACGACCTAGACGAAGGTCAAAAGAGCCGCTTACAGGTGGCCAAGGAAGTGGTGGCCGACTTTATCGCCGGTCGCCACAGCGACCGCATCGGCATGGTTGTCTTTGCCGGCGAGAGCTTCACCCAGTGTCCGCTGACTCTCGACTATCGAGTGCTGTTGGAATTTCTCGAGGGCGTGGAGATCGCCAGCGAGGAATGGGATGGCACGGCCATTGGCATGGCGCTGATCAACGCCTGCAACCGCCTGCGCGACTCGGATGCCGAGAGCAAGGTGATTATCCTGCTGACCGATGGCGTGAATAACGCCGGTGAGGTCGAGCCGTTGACCGCGGCTGAGGTGGCCGCGGCCGTGGGCATCCGAGTCTATACGATTGGCGTAGGCAGCGACGGGGAGATTCGCCGACCCGTGCGCGGGGTGTTCGGCACTCGCTATCAGACCGTACAGGTGGAAATCGACGAGGAGACCTTACAGGAGGTGGCCGCGCGCACCGGCGGCCAGTACTACCGGGCAACCAGCGAGGAAAAGCTAGAGGCCATCTACCGCGAGATCGGCGAGTTAGAGGCGACCGAGATCAAATCCGAAATCCACCTGAATTACTCGGAGCGCTTCGCCTATTTTCTCTACGTGGGCTTGGGCTTGCTGTTGGTGGAGATGTTGTTGGCGAATACCCGTTTCCGTTCGTTGCCTTGAGCCGTAGATGGACGCAGAATCGTTCAAT
This sequence comes from Candidatus Latescibacterota bacterium, assembly GCA_022820705.1. Classification (GTDB taxonomy): domain Bacteria; phylum Latescibacterota; class UBA2968; order UBA8231; family UBA8231. Next base: position 4,147 of record JAJEEZ010000539.1, read on the forward strand.
CATTCAGGACTGCTATGTGACAGGGGTGTGTAAGGTCGGTTAATATGCGCTTTGCGAACTTGTACAATTTTTGGTTGCTGTTGCTGCTGCCCTTTTTGGCGGCCTTTTTGGCTTGGGCGCTGTGGGTGCGCCGCCGCGCCTTGGCGCGTTTTGCCCGCAGTCCGCTGGCCGAGAAGCTGACCCGCAACCTGAGCCGGGGCCGCCAAGTGGGAAAGCTCGTCCTATTGGGGCTGGGGACTTTCTTTGCGATTCTCGCGCTGACCGGCCCCCAATTCGGCACGCAACTCGAAATGGCCGAGCGCAAGGGCGTGGACGTGATGCTGGTGCTCGACGTGTCGCGCAGCATGCAGGCCGAGGACGTCAAGCCGAGCCGTTTGGCGCGGGCCAAATACCAAATTCGCGGCCTGTTGGACTTGCTGCGAGGCGACCGGGTTGGGTTGGTGGTTTTCGCGGGCCAGGCTTTTGTTCAATGCCCGCTGACGACGGACTATGGTGCCGTGGAGTTGTTTCTCGACGTGCTGGACGCCGGGGCCATACCCGTCCAAGGGACGGCCATTGGCGACGCGGTGCGGCTGGCCGTGCGATCGTTTGAGGAGGGCGAGGGCCAGCACAAGGCCATCGTGCTCTTTACCGACGGCGAGGATCACGTGGGGCAGCCGCTGGCAGCGGCGCAGACAGCCGCCGCACAGGGCGTGCGCATCTTTGCCTTGGGGCTGGGGACACCCGATGGCGAACTGATTCCCACCGAGGAGGAGGGCGGCGGCGTGAGTTTTCACAAGGACCAGCGCGGCCAATACGTCAAAACCCGGCTCGACGAGAGCACCTTGCAGGACATGGCGCTGGAGACGGGGGGCGATTACTTTCGCAGTACTTTGGGAGGCGCGGAATTGGACGCCTTGTACGACCAGATCGCCGAGATGGATCAGCGCGAAATCGGCTCTACCCGCCTCACCCGCTATCAGGAGCGCTTCCAATGGCCCTTATTATTGGCACTTTGCTGTTTCTTTGCCGAGGCTTTCTTAGGCGATGCGCGGGTGCAGACCCGCGAGTGGAAGGGACGGTTCGCCTAATGGGTACACTGTGGGTCGTTTTGGGAATCTGGCTGGTTGTCTGCGGAGCGACCGTGGGCGATCCCGTCGCCAGCAAGAGTGCCGAGGCGCTGGAGCACTACCAGCGCGGCGAGTACGATCGGGCCCTACAGCTCTACCGCGACGCCCTGCTCGACCGGCCCGACGCGCCCGAGTTGCACTTCAACGTCGGAGACGCGCTTTTTAAGCGCGGCGAGTACGACCAAGCCTTGCGGGAATTTGAGCGCGTGCTCAGTGCCGAGGAGCAGAAAATCCAGGCGCAGGCCCATTACAACATGGGCAATAGCTTCTTTCAGCAGCAGGCGTTTGAACAGGCCGTCGCCGCGTACAAGCAGGCGCTGGAGCTAGACGCGGCCGACGAGGATGCAAAGGTGAACTTGGAATTGGCGCTGGAGAAATTGCAGGAGCAGCAACAGCAGCAAGAGCAACAGCAGGAGGATTCGGAACAGGATCAACAGGACCAAGAGCAACAGCAGGATTCAGAGCAGAATCAACAGAATCAGGAGCAGCAGGATTCAGAGCAAAATCAACAGGACCAAGAGCAGCAACAGCAGCAAGATTCGGAGCAGGATCAACAGGACCAGCAGCAACAGCAACAAAGTGAGCAGGATCAACAGCAGGAGGAGCAGCCCGCCGAGCAGCAGTCTATTAGCCCCGAGGAAGCGCAGCAGCTCATGGATGCGCTCAAAAACCGCGAGTTGGACGCTCAGAAGCGCCGGTTTCGCGCCACTGGCAAAGCGCAGACTAGGGACTGGTGAAGGCGCGGCTGACCATACCATTAGTGCTGTGGGCGCTGGCGGCGTCCAGCGTTGCAGCGGCGACGATTCAGTTCGAGGCGTCCGTCGATCGCACGCGCGCTAGTCAGAGTGAGCCGATTCGCCTGACGCTCCGCATCACCTCCGACAAGCAGTTGAGCCAGGTGACGCCAGCGTTTGAGCTAAAGGATTTCCATGTCGAAGGGCCAGCGACTAGCACGCGGATGGAGATGAGAAACACCGACATCACCTTTTCCCGCGATCTAACGTACATCCTCTATGCCAAGCGAGTCGGTACTTTGACCATCGGTCCGATGCAACTGGAAATGGACGGCGAGCGCTATGAGACCAAGCCCATCACTGTCGAGATCGTCCAAGGTGCCAGCCGCTCTCAAGCGGGTCAGGCAGACGATCCCCCCATATTCGTGTTGGCGCGTGCCGACCACAAGCGGGCTTACGTGGGGCAGCAAGTCACCGTGTCCTACGACCTGTTCTACCGCATCCAACCGCGCAACGTCAGCTTCAATAAGCTGCCGACTTTTGTCGGGTTCTGGACCGAAGATCTCTTTGTCGCCCAACAGCTAGAGTCACATCAGGAGATGCGCGGCGGCGCGTCCTACAACGTCGCGCCGCTGCGGCGCGTGGCCCTTTTTCCCACTGGCGCGGGAACCCATGCCGTCGGCACATTGGCCGTTTCCTGCGACATCCCTCAACAGCGTTCGGGTCGCGGCGGCGTGCTCGACGACTTCTTTGCTGGCGATCCGTTTTTTGGCCGCTCGCGCTCAGTGCTCCTGCAAAGTGAAGAATTGCAAATCGAGGTGCTGCCGCTGCCCGAGCAGGGCCGCCCTGCGGAATTTACCGGCGCAGTGGGGCGCTTCCAACTCAGCGTCGAGGCCCAGCCGACCCAAGTCGCGGTCGGAGATCCGGTAACGCTGCGCGTACTGATCGAGGGCGAGGGCAACATGGCCTCGGTGCAGCCTCTGCAAGTCGATGCGGCCACTGGCGTCAAGCTCTACGACCCCAAGGTCGAGGAAGAAGAGCGGATCACCAACGGCGTGTACGGGGGCCGCCGCCTCTTCGAGTACATCTTGATTCCCGAGCAGGGCGGTACCTTGAACATCCCGCCGTTGCGCTTTGCGTACTTCGATCCACACCAAGCGCGCTACGAGGTACTCAAATCCGCTCCGATTACCATTCACAGCGAGGGAAGTGCCGAAGATGAAGGGGTGAACTACGGGCTGAGCCGGCGCGACATCGAGGCCGTCGGGGAAGACATTCGCTATATCAAACCCGACGCCGAAATCCTCGGCGCGGGATCCATGCTGTACAACAGCTATTGGTTTTGGACCTTGCAGGGGGCGCTGCCCCTCGCCTTTTTTGCCCTGCTTGTGTGGCAACGCCACCAGCGGCGCTTGCAGGGCGATGTGGCGTACGCGCGTCAGCGTCGGGCCAAAGGCGAAGCTGGCCGCCGCTTGGCTCGCGCCGATGCCTTACTTGAGGGCGGCACTGAGGCCGAGTTCTACGGCGAGGTCCGCGCTGCGTTGCTGGAATTCGTGGCCGATCGCCTCAACCTTGCTGCGGCTGGTTTGACCGTTGAGGTCTGCGCTGAGGTCTTGGCGGCGCGCCAAGTCGAGGACGAGACGATTGCCGCGTTGCGCGATTTACTGACGCGCTGCGATTTTGCGCGTTTTGCTCCCGCGGGCGGCCCGCCGACGGATCGGGCGGCAGCGCGGCGGTTGGCAGAAGAGGTAATCGCGAGTTTGGAGAAGCGGATATGATGCGCGTGCTAGCACTGTTGTTCCTGTTGGGCACCCAACTCCACGCCGGGGCTGCGGCCGGGCAGTACAACGAGGCCAATGCGCTCTATCGGGATGGGGATTTTGCCGCGGCGAGGCGCAGCTACTTGGCGGTAGTAGAAGCTGGGGTGCAAGACGCACGGCTCTACTACAACTTAGGCAATGCCTGCTTCAAGTCCGGGAAGCTGGGCGAAGCGATTCTCTGGTATGAGCGGGCGCGGCGCTTGCTGCCGCACGACGAGGACATTGAGGCCAATCTGCGCTTCGCGAACCTAGTGAAGAAGGACCGCGATCCACAAACTGAGGACGGCCTCGGTGCGCTGGTGGTCGCGCTGGTGGCCGCCTACTTCTGGCCTACGTTTAACCAACTCAGCCTATTGTTCGCCGCGGCGTTTTTCGCGGTCTTTGTCTTGGGGGTGCGGTGGTTGTTTGTCCAGACGCGCCCCGGTGCGCTGTGGCTAGTCGGGATGTTGCTCTGTGCGGGGCTGAGTGTTGGGTCCGCGCTGTGGCTAGGGACGCGTCTCCACCATCAGGCGCAGACGAGCGAAGCCATCGTCACGGTTGCCGAGGCGTACGCGCGCTCCGGCCCCGATCTCGGTCAGACGGAGGTTTTTGTCGCACACGAGGGGACGAAGGTGCGCTTGGTGCGGCAGGAAGGCGGGTGGATGCTGGTGCGGCTGGCCAATGGGCTCGGTGGGTGGATGCCGGCGGAAGCTCTGACGCGGGTCTGAACCAGTCTAAACAACGGGCGACCACAAGGGTCGCCCCTACATTTCGCGTAGATCAAACCACAACCAAAAACAAGGATAAGCCATGAGCACGCTCAAAGTAGGTATCGTCGGCGTCGGCGGGATCGCCCGCACGCATCTCCCCGGCTGGGAGGCTTCTAGCGAAGCTGAGTTGATCGCTGGCAGCGACATTAGCGAGGATGCGCTAAAGCGCTTTGGCGCTGAAAACGGAGTCACCAAGCTGCACACAGATCCAGAGGCGCTGTTCAGCGACCCCGATATCGACATTATCGATATCTGCACGCCCAACATGTATCACGCCCCCTTGGCCATTGCTGCGCTGTCGGCTGGCAAGCACGTGATCTGCGAAAAGCCCTTGGCTCCCACGCCCGAGGATGTTCTTCAGATGATCGCGGCGCGCGATGCCTCGGGCAAGGAGCTGATGACGGCACAGCACTTTCGCTTTCAGGGGTCGTCCCGTGCGCTAAAGGATGAGATAGACGCGGGCACGCTCGGCGATATCTACCACGCCCGCAGTTGGATGCTGCGCCGGGCGGGGGCACCGGTTGGCGGTGGGATTATTCTCAAGGAGCACAGCGGCGGTGGCCCCGGCATAGACCGAGGGGTTCACATCCTTGATCTGACCTTGTGGTTTATGGGGCATCCCAAGCCGGTGGCCATTTCGGGCGTGGCTCGCGCTGAATTGGCGCACCAAGAAGGGGCTTTCAGCCAATGGGGCCGCCAGCCAATCCCATCCCACTACGATGTCGAGGATTTTGCTGCGGCCTTTGTGCGCTTTGACAACGGCGCAGTGCTGATCTTAGAGGTGAGCTGGCTTTTACATCACCCGACCCAAGGCGAGGACATGCAGATGTGGCTCTACGGCACCCGAGGCGGCGCGCATTGGCCCCAGTGCTCGATTTGCGAGAGCAACAACCAGACCCGCCAGCAGTACGATCGCAAGCTCATGCTGATGTACGACGGCCTCGAAGCCCACGCGCAGGAATGCGTGGAGTTCGCCGCAGCGATTGCCCAAGGGAGGCCCTCGCCGGTGCCGCCGGAGCAATCTTTACAGGTGATGAAGATCCTCGATGGGATCTACCGCAGCCAAGAGGCGGGGGAGGAGATACGGCTGGATTGAGGGGGGCTGACGGCTAGGCGACGAAGCGGATGAACGCATCCATTCACCCTAATAAAGAGAAAAGACAATGGCCAAAACCCTGATTTTACTCAGTCTCAATCCTCAACACTGGCCGCTTGAAGAATACGGATACCGTCGCCGCTTTCCGAAGGATCCGGTGCAGGCTTACATCTACCTCACCTCTCCACGGATGGAGATCTCAGGCTTCGTTGACTTCGGCAAGCCGATCATCGGCCCACCACAGGAGCTTGCTGATCGGATCGCACCCCATAAGCGCCAAGAAATGCTGGATTACTTTGGTGCGAAACCGCAAGGATTTCTCAGCCCCATTATTTCTAGCGAGACCTTCGACCCCATCCCGCTCCGTACGCTTCGGGAACACGTCAACGTCAATTTTCAACCCCACCCGAGTTACCTCGTCTTGGATAATCATCCCGAGTTGCGGGATTTCATTCAAGCGTGGCATCGCGGTGGAGCTAGATAATAAAATGGAATCTTTCCCGCCCATCTTCTATCTTCGGGAGAGCACTGGAGATTGTGAAAGGTAGGATATGCTCATTCGTCGTATCAAACAGACCAACCTGCTCTCATTCGGCCCCGACTCCGAAGAAATCGAACTCAAGCAGCTAAATGTAGTGATCGGCCCCAATGGTTCGGGGAAGTCCAATCTTCTAGAGGGAATTGATCTCCTTCGGTCGGCTCCACGAGATTTGGCTGCACCTATTCGTGAGGGCGGGGGCATACACGATTGGATTTGGCGGGGAAAACCGGAAGGTGCTGCTCGCATCGAGGCTATTGTGGAGAATCCGCAGGGGTCGCAGGCGTTGCGGTACTGGCTGGGTTTTGCAGAGCGCGGCCAGCGATTTGAACTGATCGAAGAGCGGATAGAGAACGAACAGAGTGATGAAGGACATGAGGAGCCGTATATCTATTACAATCAGAAAGGCGGGCAGGCGTTTATCACTTACAAGGATGAGACAGGCTTGGGGCCTACCGTAGAGGCTTCCGTAAAGGCGAAATACCCTAATGTTCGTCTTCGGCTAGGCCGATACGACTTGCGTCCCGAGGAAGTCAAACTGGACCAGTCCATCCTGTCTCAACGTAAAGATCCTGATCTCCCTGAACTGATGTACCTCAGCGAGGAATTGAGCCGCATTCGCATTTATCGCGAGTGGTCGCTTGGGCGCAACTCCCCACTGCGGTTACCGCAGAAGGCTGACCTACCCAACGATTTCCTGGAAAAAGACGGGGAGAACTTAGCCTTGGTGTTAAACAGCTTCCAAGGTAAGCCAGCAGTAAAGCGGCGTGTGCTGGACGCTTTGTGCAAACTATACGAGGGCATAACCGATTTCCACGTCAACATTGAAGGTAGCACGGTCCAATTGTTTTTACAGGAAGGCGACGTAGTCATACCGGCGACCCGCCTTTCGGACGGTACGCTACGGTACCTCTGTTTGCTCTCCATTCTCTGCCATCCGCAGCCGCCGCCTCTCAGCTGTATTGAGGAACCCGAACTGGGTCTCCACCCAGACATACTGCCGACGGTGAGTAAGTTGTTGCTCGAAGCGTCCGAACGCAGCCAGTTGATTGTAACGACCCATTCGGACATGCTCGTTGATACCCTAACCAATGAGTGGTGGAGTATCGTAGTTTGCGAAAAGCGCGACGGGCAGACTGTGATACGTCGCCTTGATGAAGAGAAAATGGCCGCTTGGCTGGAAGATTATCGGCTCGGTGAACTCTGGAGTAGTGGCGAGATTGGGGGGAATCCTTGGTGAGCATCAAAGTATATGTCGAGGGCGGTGGAGACAAGAATCCAAGATTAAACAGACAATGTCGCGATGGCTTTAGTGAGTTTTTTAGGAAAGCCGGGTTTGAGGATTGCATGCCGCGCGTCGTCGCTTGCGGTCCCCGGCAAAGAGCGTATAAAAAATTTTGTACCGCCATTGAAGGAGCCAAAGACGACAGTTTTATCGTTCTCTTGGTGGATAGTGAAGCCGCAGTTGCAGCCAGTGATAGTCCTTGGGAACACCTGAAGAAGTGCGATAAATGGACCCAGCCCCGAGCCGCTGCGGATAACAGTGCACAACTCATGGTGCAGTGCATGGAAGCGTGGTTTGTTGCGGATCGGCAATCCCTAGGGGATTATTTTGGCAAGGACTTCAAAGCCTCCGCTTTACCTGCGCGAGATGTAGAAGCCATCGCAAAAGACGACCTTGAACGAACGCTGAAACAGGCGACAAAGTCGTGCTCTAAGGGATCATACAATAAGAGCCGGCATTCGTTTGAGCTTCTTGGATGCTTGGACCCGAGTAAGGTAATGGATGCCTCTCCTCATGCGAAACGGCTCATTGATGCGCTGAATAGGTCTTAAAGGTTCTCGTGTCGTCCCGATTAGTTTCGACGATGCTACTGAATCTTTCATAAGTCTATCACGGCCCTGCCAGCCAATCGACGAAAGCGGCCGGAGGCTCAACCGCCATGTGGCCGTTGAGCGATTCGTGTTCAAAGCCGCACATTTGGTCGCCGACAAAGGCAAATATGCCGGTGGTCTGTGGGGTAAAGGCTAGTGCAAAGGTCAAATCGGGCACGGCTACTTGATGTAGGTCGAGATGGGGCAGGGCAAAGGTGTAGATGTAATCTCGGCTGGTCAGTTCAATTTCAATTTTTACACCAAGTGGAAGGTGTAACTCCTTCCCTGGCTTGATGATATCGTCATCGGTATGCAACGCGCCGTCGGGGCCTGGGTAGCGGAATTGCCAGGTGTACTCCTCCCCTGTGATTTGGATGCGCAGCGGTCCTGGGGGCAGGGTGGGCGAGCAACCGTCCACCCCCAACAGGAGCAGTCCCCAGATTAAAAACCGGATATGGCCGCGCATAGCGTATCCTCTTCTCGAACAGTCGTTTAAATCCAGTACCTTAAGGCGAAGTATTTGCGCTTAGACGCAAATAAACCAGCCCGTTCCTGCCTGTCAAGCGGCTTTACACGCGCTCTTGATCTCCCTAAAATCACCCCACAGCCCTCTACCAATCCTCTCAGGAGTACGGACATGCCCGTCATAACCACCAATATCCCACTCAATGCGCCAGCCCACTGGGCCGTGTGGCAGCGTTGCCTTTTCGACGCCTTGGACCAATCGGTGCAGCCTTTTCTCGACCACTTCACCCGCGAGGACGGCGAATTCATCTGGCAGGACGAGTGGGGCGGCGGCAGCCCCGACGATTTCTACGAGCCTTTTTTCAACTGGTCGCTCGTCTATTTGATGGGCGGCGGCGAGCACCTGTTGCACTTGGCCGATCGCCAGTGGGAGGCCATCACTCGCCAACTGACTCGCTTAGGCACGGTCAGCAAGGAATACGGCATCCGCGAAGACCAGATGCACCAAGCCGAAAGCGATATCTGCTTTTACCATTTGTGCCTAGCCCACCCCAACGCCCCTCGGCGCGTCGAACGGGCCTGCCGCTTTGCCGGCTTTTACCTCAACGAAGATCCCGAAGCGCAAAACTACGACCCTGAGCACAAGATCCTACGCTCGGGCCTCAACGGCAGCCACGGCCCCTATTTCGCCCCGCTGGCCGAGCGCGACAAACAAAGCTACAACCCTTTGGGCGGCAGCATGGAAGTGTACAATCTGCCCTTTTTCGACTTGCCCGGCATCACTAGTGTACAGGACTTGGCCGACCCGGCCAAAGCTCGCTTGATGGGGCAGACCCTGTTTGACCGCTGGCGTCAGGGCGATACGCCGACCAACTTGGCCGTCACCTCGCTGGTGACCAATGCCTTCCTGATTACTGGCGATGAAAAATACCGCGCTTGGGTGGTGGAATACACCGACGCTTGGGTGGAGCGTGCCCAGGCCAACGGCGGCATGTTGCCGGACAACGTCGGTCTGTCGGGCCAAGTGGGCGAATACTGCGCTGGCAATTGGTACGGCGGGCGCTACGGCTGGACTTTTCCGCACGGCTTTTTGACGTTGCAGAAAGCCACGCTCGACGCGGCGGCCAATGCCTACCTGTTGACCCGCGACCGCGCCTATCTCGATCTGCCGCGCCAGCAGATGGACCGCATTTTGGAACAAGGGCGCATGGAGGATATCCGCGACCAGTACATGAGCGTGGCCGAGCGCTGGGCGAGCCAATTTGCCGCCATGGGCGAAAAAAGCGAGACCTTGCTGGTGCCCTACCGCTACGGCGACGCCGGCTGGTTCGACTGGCAGCCCATGAGTCCGGTGTACCCGGTGACGCTGTGGAATCTGTCCATGGACGAGGGCGACTGGGAGCGCATGGAGGCCATTCGGCAAAAGGAAGCGTTCGACTGGGCCGCGGTGTTCCCCTTTCACAACAAAGAGGACTCGGGCCACGAGGCCCCTTGGGTGCGCTTTCTGGCCGGGGCCAATCCGGCCTATCCAGAGCAAATGTTGCAGGCCACGTACCAAGTGGCCGGTCGCCGCTTGGCCCAAATGCGCGCCGATCAAGATGTAGGCACCCGCCACCACGTCCACCACTGGCAATGGGGCAATCCCGTCTCTTCCGAAGCGCTCATCCAACTCACTATGGGCGGCCCGCAACCCATTTACAACGGCGGCCTACTGCACGCCCGCCTGCGCTACTTTGACGCCCAGCGCCGCCGACCCGGCCTGCCCGAAGACGTCGGCGCTTTGGTGGAAAAACTCGAAGCGAACCGCACGGTCGTGCGCTTAGTCAATTTGAACCACAACGAGAGCCGAGAACTGGTCATTCAGGGCGGCGCTTTTGGCGAACACCGATTTGGCCGGGCTACGTATCAAAGTCGCACCAGCGAGTATCCGGGCTGGATGGGCGGCTATGCGGGCACGTACGCGGCACCGCCTTTGGAGACTGAGGAGCGCCAGCTAGCCGTTGATGACAAACACCTGAGCATCACCTTACCGCCTCATTGCGAAATCACCCTCGACTTAGAGACCCAGCGCTACGTCAACGAACCTTCGCACCACGCCGGGCCGTTTTAAGCGGCTTGACAGGTCATCGACGCTTTGGTTTATTCCGAATAAGTGCTCGAAGGGAGCCCTCAGGTCCGCGGTAAGGGTCAAACCCACCTCTCAGCAAAATAACAGCCTTCTTTCAGCCTGCTACGCGGACACCAGGCGCTAACGAGAGAGGGTTGGCATGTCTAGAGCACTTCCCCGTAAGCCCCATATAGATTCCCTCAAAAAGCAGGCCCGGCAGTTACTCCAGGCGCATCGGGAGGGTCGGCCAGAAAGTCTCCGCAGCATTCGGACCTATATGCCTCATTTAGGCTCATTGTCCGACGAGGCCGTCCTGCAAAGGCCATTTACCTTGCAACAGGCCCAATGCGTCCTCAGCCGCGAGTATGGGTTTAGCAATTGGGCAGAATTGGTCCGAGCCGTTGAAATTATTCGTCAGGCCGAGTCGGCTATGCTGAGCCAAGTCGATGCCGCTCTGCGCAACGGGCAATCTATCCATGTGTTGATCCCCGAGCACATGGCGGCGGACATCGCCCAAAAGCTGACCGCTCATTGCGGCCAAGATCGGGTACTCTTGGTACTTCGCGTAAGCCAAGAGCCGTTCAATGTCTGGATCGACCGGATAGCCGCGGCGGCAGTGGTAGTTAGTCCCCCTGGAGAATTGGGCTTCCTCCACATGCATGAACGCTTGCAAAAACCCGAAGGATCATTGGATTTCGAGCAGCTTCTATCTGAAGCCCACGCCTTCGTGAACGTGCCGTTCAGAGAGGAACAGACGCCTTTGATCATTTCCGGTCCGGATGAAGAAACAGGTGTTGTCCACGACCTGATTTCCATGTATCTGACGGAGTTCTATGGGTTATACGGTTCGATGATAGACCATCGATATTGACCTCCGGTAATCAGATAGGTTGTAGGGGCAACCTTTTCCCTACAAAGCAGTTAGGACGGCTGCGACTTGTTCTTCGGTGGGTTCGCTGCCGTCGAGGATCAAATCCGCGTAGTGAGAGGTGGGCTGGATGTGGTGGCGGTACATTGGGCGAACCTGTTCTTGGTATTGGGCGCGGATTGAGGCGGGGGAACGGCCGCGCTCGACGCGGTCGCGGGCAAGGCGGCGCTCCAAGCAGAGCGCGTCGGCAGCGGTGACGAAAAGGCGCAGGTGGTAGAGGGCGTTGATGTCGGGCCAGTAGAGGGCAAAGAGGCCCTCGACGAGAAGGAAATCGGTGGGGGTAAGGCTCTGTTGGTGCGCTTGGCGCGTATGGGTGGCGAAGTCGCACACTGGGATTGCGACGCGGTGGCCGGCGGCGAGCTGGCGGAGGTCTGCGGCGAGGCGTTGGTGGTCCATGGCCTCGGGGGCGTCGAAGTTGATGCGGGCTCTTGCGGTTAGGGAGAGATCGGCTAAGTCGCGGTAGTACGCGTCTAGGGAGAGTACGGTGGCTGGGCTGGGCAGGCGGGTCTGGAGGGCGCGGGCAAGCGTGGTTT
>JAJEEZ010000457.1:0-11414 GCA_022820705.1 Candidatus Latescibacterota bacterium
GTCTTGGTCGTCGATCTCGGACATGGGCGTAGAGCGCGATCCGAGTACTTGGGGTACGGCCGAGTTGGTGGGCTAGGGCCGTCGGCGGCCACCTAACCACGACGGCAAGCGCACCAACGGCGCGGTTTCTCCACGGCAACACACCCTGCACGAGCAGAATAATAGACCCATGCCGTGCGGCGAAAAAACACTAACTACACTACCCCGCCAAACAAGGTATCAAGCAAAAATTTTTCTATCCGCTAAATTCCCCTATACTATTTAATAGATCGTCTATCCGCGCATTCATCTAAGACCTTTGCCAATGCCTAATTCCTCCTACCCGCGCATTCCCTATGGCTGGGCTGATTTCCGCGCTATCCGCTTGGAAAAGCGCCTGTATGTCGATAAGACGCGCTTTGTCCACGCGCTGGAAGAGGAACGCTACGTCTTTCTGATACGCCCGCGTCGCTTTGGCAAGTCCTGTTGGGTATCCCTGCTGGACAACTACTACGACCGCAACCGCGCCGACGAATTCGAGGACGTCTTCGGCGGCACCCACTTGGGGCGGCACCCCACCGAAAACCGCCATCGTTACGTCATCTTGCGCTTTGACTTCTCGGCGTTCGATGACACCTTAGAAACCCTGCGGGAACGCTTTGAAGAGTATTGCCAAATGGTGGTCCGACACGCGCTGGAGCGCAATGCGGATTTGTTTCCCGAGGCGGCGCGGCAGCACATCCGCGCCCCAAGCTCGGTCAATGGCCAGCTCAACGAGTTATTCCTGTACGCCGGCGATCACGGCATTCCGCTGTACGTGCTCATCGACGAGTACGACAACTTTGCCAACACCGTGCTGGCGCATCGCGGGGCCGAAGCCCATCAGTCCTTCACCCATGGCGGCGACTTGGAGCGCAATTTCTTCGCCACGCTCAAGAACGGAGCCGGATACAGCGGCGGCTTGGAGCGCATGTTCATCACCGGCGTGTCCCCGATTACCATGGACGACGTCACCAGCGGCTTCAACATCGGCAAGAACATCAGCTTGCACCCGGAGTTCAACGACATGCTCGGCTTCACTGAGGACGAGGTACGGCAACTGCTGGAGCTGTACCGCGATCACGGTGTGTTCAATCAGGAGGTCGAAGCCGCGCTGGCGGTGATGCGGAAGTGGTACAATGGTTATCGGTTCGCCAAGGAGGCCGAAGGCGATCTCTACAACACCGATATGGTCCTCTACTATCTAAAGGCTTCCATTCCGAACCGACCCATACCGGACGAGTTGATCGACACCAATGTCCGCATCGACTACGGCAAGCTGCGCCATCTGCTGACGGTCAACCGCCAACTCAACGGCAACTTCGACCTGCTCTGCCACATCATCGGCGAGGAACAGGTAAACACGCCCATCCAACTCAGCTTTCCCCTCAACCAGCTAGACCAACGCGAAAACTTCCTGTCGCTGCTGCATTACTTCGGCCTGCTCAGCATTCGGGAAGTGGCACACGGAGTTCCTCGGCTCGGCATTCCCAATCAAACGGTCAAGCGGCTGATGTACGGCTACCTGCGCGATGCGTACGATGATGTGGGGGTGTTCTCGGTCGATGTGTACACCTTTTTTGGCTTGGTTCAGGCAATGGCCTACGACGGCGCTTGGCAGCCGGCCTTGGACTTTTTGCGCGATGCCTTAGCCGAACAAACCGGCATCCGCGACTACATGGACGGCGAGAAGGTCGTCCACGGCTTTGTCGCCGCCTACTTGAGCCTGTCCCCGTATTTTATGCTGCACTCGGAGTATGAACTCAACAAGGGGTATGCGGATTTGTACTTGGAGCCGTTTGTGGCGCAGTATTCCGACATGCAGTACGGCTACGTGCTCGAGCTCAAGTATCTCAAGCGGCGTGCGTCGCTCGACGAATCCGTCGTGGCGGACAAGGTGCAGGAGGCCGTAGGGCAGTTGCGCGGCTATCTGGCTGACCCGCTCTTGCGCCGCCGTTACCCGTCGGTGCGACACATCGGCTTGGCAATGGTGTTTCACGGCTGGGAGCTGGTCGCCTACCAAGCCATAGACGACGCGGCGGAAGACTAAACTCCAAGTACAGGCCGCGTAACCCAAGCTCACGTTATCTTATATTTCTTATATTTAAAGTTTAGATTGTTATCCGCGCATTCACCTAAGATCATTGCCAATGCCTAATTCCGCTGTAATTCACCGGGTTTTCGGGGTGGGGATTTTCGTGCTGACGCTGGGGGTGTATGTGAAGACCCTCGCGCCAACTGTGTCGTTTTGGGACTGCGGCGAGTTCATCGCCACGTCCTATATCCTCGGCGTACCCCATCCTCCGGGCGCTCCGTTGTACGTGCTGTTGGGGCGGGTCTTCACCCTGTTCCCCTTCGGCGAAGTCGCCATCCGCGTCAACTTCATGTCCGCGCTGACCTCCGCACTGGCGATTTGGTGCGTCTATCTATCGACCGTCGCGCTCGGGCGGCGAGCCTTGGGCGGCCAGCCCCTGCAACCGCTGGGCGACGCCCGCGACATCGGCGTCCTCGCCGGTGGGGCTGTGGCCGCGCTGACCTTGGCGTTCTCCTACACTCAGTGGTACAATGCCTCCGAAGCCGAAGTGTACGGCTACTCCATCTTGTTCACCTGTCTGGGGCTGTGGCTGATTTTCTACTGGGAAGGCAGCGGCGCTGGGGCGGCCAACGACCGCTGGCTGTTGGCGCTGGCGTACTTGTTCGGCCTCGGCGGCGGCGTGCATCTGTTGTGTCTGTTGACGATTCCATCGCTCATGCTGCTGGCGTGGTTTGCCGACCGCGAGCTGCGGCGGCTGATCGTGCTGCTGGTCGGCTGGGGCGTGGTCAGCGGGCTAGGGTTGGTAGCATTGGGTCCGGGGACGGGCTCGAATGGGGTTATGGTGCTGGGGCTGGCTGGGTTGCTGGCGTACCTATACAACCGCGACCGACGGTTGTTCTTTCTCCTGCTAGGCGTTCTCGTACTGTTCGGGCTAGGCTATTCCACGTATGGCGCGTTGTACATTCGCTCCGGCCTGAATCCAGCCATCGACGAAAACGATCCAGAGACCTGGGTGGCGTTCCTCAAGTTCCTCAACCGCGAGCAATACGGCACCGAGAGCATGCTTACTACCATGCTGACGGCGCGGGCGAGCCGCACCTATCAGTTCTGGGATCAGCAGATGAAGTACTTCTTTCAGCAGTTTCCCTTTCCGCTGTTGGAGCGGGTCGAGGTGTTCCGCAAGGCCACCATAAATATACCGGATCCAGTGTCCATTTCGCTGGTGCCGTACGGGCTGGGGCTGTGGGGGCTGTGGTGGCACGGGCGGCGGGACTGGCGGCGGTTCGGGGGCGTGTTGCTGCTGTTCTTGGTGATGGGGTTTGGGCTGTCGCTGTACCTGAACATGCCCGACCCGCAGCCGCGCGAGCGACACTACGTGTTCGGCGGGATGTACTTGGCATTCGCGCTGTGGATCGGGTTGGGCTGGTTGGGCATAGTCGAGGCAGTGCGGCAGCAGTGGGGAAAGCATCGGGCGGTCGTGCTAGCCGTGGCCGCGGCTGGGTTGCTGCTGCCAGCCGGAGTGGCCGCGCGGCTCTATCACGTGCAAGACCGCACGGGCGACTATATCGCCTATGATTACGCGTACAACATGCTGGCGAGTTGCGAGGAAGGCTCCATCTTGTTCACCAACGGGGACAACGACACCTTCCCACTGTGGTTTTTGCAGGAAGTAGAAGGATTGCGGCGCGATGTGCGGGTGGTCAATTTGAGCCTGTTGAACACCAACTGGTACATCAAGCAACTGCGCGACCGCGAGCCGCGCATCGACATCCGCTACACCGACGACTTCATCGACTCCGTGCTCACCGACACGCAGATGGTCGATTTCTACAAGCGCTACTGGCCCGAGCCCAAAGTGCCGCCGGAGCTGAAGAAACTGGGAATCGACGTGGAAGTGAGCGCGCCTCCTGAGTACCCGATTCTCCGCGTCCAAGACGTCATGGTCATCAAAATTCTGGCCTGGAACGAGTGGAAAAAACCCATCCACTTTGCCATCACGGTTCCCACCAGCAACCTGCTCAACCTCGACCCCTATCTGACGATGGTCGGCATGAGCGTAAAAGTCTCACCCGAACCTACAGACGGCGTTGATGACGCGGCCCTAGAGCGCAATCTGCTCGAAAACTACCGCTTCCGCGGCCTCACCGATCCGTCTTTATACAAGGACGAAAACTCCGAGCGCCTCTTGGGCAATTACTGGGCTTGCGTCTTGCAATTGGCCCGCAGCTACGAGGAGCAGGGGCGCACAGCCGAGGTGCCGCAACTCATGCAGTGGGCGCGTGACAACATCTACATGAGTTGGGAAAACCACTACGCGGCGGCCGATTATTTCAGCACCCTCGGCCAGCACGACATCGCGATCGAGCACATCCACGACGCCGTACAGTTCCTCATCGAGCGCGTGGGCGTTGAGCCAGCCGCCACCTACGACAATATCATTGCGCTGACCGGCGTGCTGATCCAAGAACCCTACTCGGCCTACGACCGCGCCGTGGGCCTCTATCACCAAGCCATCGCCCTCGCGCCGAAACGCTGGGAAGGCTACTACGAATTGGCCGCCACCCTCCAAGCCAAGGGCGATGTTGCCGGGGCACTGGCCGTCCTCCAGCAGTACAAAGAGCAATACGGCGAGCGGCCAGAATTGGTCGAGGCCGAGCGCATCCTCCGCCAATCCACCACTCCATGACCGAGTCCGTCCCCTTCGCTAACTCCCAATTCCTAATTCTTAATTCCCCATGACCGAGGCCGTCACCGTCGTCATTCCGCACTACCGCGCAGACGTGCTCTACGACTGCGTGGCCTCGGTCTATGCCCACAGCAATTATCCCGTCTGTGTGCTCGTCGTTGACGACGGCGGCAACGCGCCTAGCTTGCAGCGAGCCAAAGCCGCCTTTCCCGAACTAGAGATTTTGCCCAACGAGCGCAATTTAGGGTTTGCCGCAGCCTGCAATCGCGGCTTGGCAGCCGCCCACACCTGCTACGCCGTGCTGCTCAACGACGACACCCGCGTCGAGCCGAACTGGCTTGCTCCCCTCGTCGCTATGGCCGACAGCGATCCCCGAATCGCCGCCTGCCAGCCCAAGCTGCGCTCGGCCAGCGCACCTGACCGCTTCGATTACGGAGGCGGAGCTGGCGGCTATATCGACGCCTTGGGGTATGCCTTTTGTCGGGGGCGGCTCTTCGACAGTTGCGAGCGCGACGAGGGCCAATACGACGCGTCCGTGCCGCTCTTTTGGGCTTGCGGTGCCGCTCTCTTTCTCCGAGTTGCCGCGGCCCGCCAAGTCGGATTTTTCGATCCCGATTACTTCATGCACTTTGAAGAAATCGACTTGTGCTGGCGTCTCCAGCTCGCTGGCTACCAAATCCGCGCCGTGCCGCAATCCGTGGTTTTCCACCACTCGGGCTTTTCTCAGCCTCCGGCCACCTTCCGCAAGACGTACTTCAACCACCGCAACAGCCTCATCACGCTGTGCAAAAATGAGGGGCTGCGCCGTCTGCTGTGGCTGCTGCCCTTGCGCCTATGGCTGGAAGTGGTGGCCGTGCTCTACTATCTCCGCCGAGGCCGGTGGTCCAGCGCCTTGGCCCCTTGTGCGGCCTTGTTTTGGTTCCTTGTGCATCCGCGCAACATCTATCGCCGTCGCCGCCAAAGCCAAGCCATCCGCTGCGCAGCAGTCGCGCATGACGGCGTCTATACGGGCAGCATCCTCTACCAGTACTTTGTGCGCCGCATTCAGTGCGCCTCCGCGCTCGTGCGCGAGCCATGAGCCGCGTCGTTCTCGGCTGCGAACGCCTGCTTGCAGACGCCGACCTGATCCGCGGCCGGCGCGTCGGCCTGATTACTAATCACTCAGGTGTCGATGCACACCTGCAATCTACAGCCGACCGGCTACATCAATCCGATCTCTGTACGCTCGTCGCCTTATACGGGCCGGAGCACGGAATTCGCGGTGCAGCGCAGGACGGCGAGCACATCGCCCATTCTACCGATGAGCGCACCGGCGTACCAACCTACAGCCTCTACGGCCAAGTACGCGCACCGGACGCGGCCATGCTCGCAGACGTCGAGCTGATGCTCTTTGACATTCAAGACGTCGGTGCGCGCTTTTACACCTATCTCTACACCATGAGCCTGAGCATGGCCGCCTGCGCCCAAGCGGGCATACCTTTCCTCGTCCTCGACCGCCCCAATCCCATTGGCGGCCAAGCCATCGCTGGAAATTGTCTCGACCCGGCGTTTGCCTCTTTCGTCGGACAATATCCAATCCCAGTGCGCTACGGCCTGAGCATCGGCGAACTCGCTCGGCTCTTCAACGAGGAATACGGAATCGGCGCGGACCTGCACGTCGTCGCCATGGAGGGCTGGCAACGCTCCTTTTACTGGGAGGACACCGGCCTGCCGTGGGTGCCGCCGTCGCCCAACGTGCCCAGCCCAGAGACGGCGGTGATCTATCCGGGAACCTGCTTCTTTGAGGGGACCAATGTGTCTGAGGGACGGGGGACGGCCAAGCCTTTTGAGCAGTTTGGTGCGCCGTTTATCGACGGGTCGCGCCTAGCCGATGCGCTCAATAGCCGCGCGCTGCCCGGGGTGGGCTTCCGCCCGGTGTTTTTTCAGCCGACGGCCAGCAAGTACGCGGACGAAACCTGCGAAGGCGTCCAAGTCCACGTCCCCGATCGCGCAAATTTTGAGCCTGTCGGCGTTGGCTTTGAGGCGCTCGCGACCGTGCGTCGGCTCTATCCGCGCGAATTCGCTTGGCGAGTGCCGACCGGTGGCATCCACAACTTCGATCGTCTCGCCGGTACCGACCAAATCCGCTGTGCACTCGACGCGGGAGCAGAAGTTGCCGAGTTGCTAGCCGTTTGGGACGAGGCGTGCCAGGCCTTTGACGCTATTCGCCGCCGCTACTTGATGTATTCTTGAACTCGGTTGTCTCGCCGCGCGATCTTTGTTATCGTTCACAGCGGCACTCGCTACACCTGATACCTGTCATGCCCGCACCGCTCCAAACCGGCACCCTGTTGGTCGCCACGCCCGCGCTCGAATCGCTCGCCTTCGACCGCGCGGTCGTGCTCATTACCCACTATAGCGAAACAGACATCACGATGGGCTTGGTGATTAACCAGCCCCTCGGCAAGCGGATCCAGCGCTATGCGACTGATTCCCTGCAACAACTCGCGGGTGGCGAAGATGCGTGTGCAGAGTTGGGGCGGATATTCTATCAGGGGGGGCCAGTGCATCAGCGCTATCTTTTCTTTTTGCACCGGCTCGACGGCTTAGTCGAAGGGGGGACGAAAATCCTCGACGGCCTCTATCTGGGTGGCAACCTCGATACCAAGTACGCTGAGGCCGATATCCTCCAACCCGCCGCGCCGCGGCTGCGGTTCTACTTGGGCTATGCCGGCTGGGAGCCGGGCCAACTCGAGTCCGAGATTAGCGCTGGCACTTGGTTTTTGGCCCCAGGCGACCCCCAATTGGTCCTCGCGTCCACGCCCGAAACCATGTGGCAAGCAGTGCTCCACTCCATGGGGGGTAAATATCGCCCCATCTCCGTGTTCCCCCAAGACCCGTCCGTCAACTAATTAGCATACCATGCCCCGCTTGGCGCGGATGCCGTGCGCGGGTGGGTCGTCGCCGATCCAGCGCTCGTCTATTGGCTCGTGGGAAAGCTGATAGCGCGTATCGGAAGACAGGCGAATGCGGTCCGTCTGGTTGTCTGAGCTAGCGTGCAACAGGTACATGCAGAAGACCAGCAAATCTCCCATCTGGTACTCGGCCGTCAACCAGCGGCCCTGTAGCTTTTCGCGCACGGCAATCGCGTCGTGTGAATAGGCCCCGGACGAGTTCCAGCGAATTTGCTCGCGTTCTTCTTGGGTAAGTTCGCGGCCTTGCTGCTGAGCAGCCGCGACGATTTGGCGTGCGGTAGGGCCGTCGTTTTCGCAAAACGCATCTACATCGGTCTGGCCGTAGCCTTGTTTCAGAGATTCGTTCTTGTGCGACCCCTCCAACACCATCAGCCCGCCCATCTCGTAGGGCACGTCGCTGAAGGGCGTCCACGACGTATAGAGCGCCTTAGTCCCTCGGCCCATATAGACGATGTCGCAATGCGGGGTCGTCGCCGTGTGCGTGCCCGGCTGCTTGGCGCGGAACCAAGTGTAGTCGTAATGCCTAACCGGGCCGCCTAAGAAGAACTCGTAAAAGTCCATCATCGGGCCATCGTGGAGAACCTTGTCTAACGGCGGATTGTTGCGCGCTAAAACGGGCATAAAAGGGCCAGTGGCCGCCGGATTGACCGTCTTGCCCGTGGCCACTACGCCTTCCATGGGCGGCCGCGCTGGGTCTAGCACTCCAGCCTTGAAGAGGCGATCGCACAATTCGGCCCGCGCCGCCAACACGTCGCGCCGGTCCAAATACCTTGGCAAAAACAAATATCCGTCTTCTTCCATCCGCTCCCAGAGCGCGTCTCGATCATTAATTATATCATCCGAGCGGCGGAGTTCGCCCACCTGATCCATGGCGATCGGCTTGCCGCTATACGTGAGTTGAGGTATAGTTGCCGTAGTCATAGGTCGTCCTTTCTAAGTCTAAAATTACGCTGCTGGTCCTCGTAAGGAAACACCCATTGACCAAAAGGGTGGAATAACGTCCCCCTCTTTGTTCGAATGAGCGGAGCAACATCTTGATTGACCTAACGTGCCTTAATTATTACATTTAGGCCCATCCCCAATACTCCCTATTGGCTTTTTGAGCGAGAAAAATAATGTACATTCGTTCGCTATGCGTTGCTGTATGTTTATTCTGCGTACCGTTGCAAGCTGCCGACTTCGACCCCGGCCAGAGGCCGCCGTATGCCGCTGCCCTCTTGCTCGAAGCCGAAAGCGGGACCGTCCTTTTTGCCCATCATCCAGACAGACAGCGCTCGCCAGCCAGCACCCAAAAGCTGGTGCTCAAACTGGTGGTCTTGGAAATGGTCAAAGCCGGCGAGATCTCATTGGAGGATTCGGTTTGGGTCTCCCGTCGTGCGGCGCGCACCGGCGGCTCTCAGGTTTTCTTGAAGCAAGGCGAGGTCTTTACACTGCGAGAACTGATGGAGGCTGCGGCCATTTCCTCGGCTAACGATGCTTGCGTTGCCATTGCCGAGCACGTCAGCGGCTCGACCTTCGGCTTTGTCAGGCTGATGAACAAGCGTGCCCGAAGCCTCGGGATGCACGACACGCGTGTTGTCAATGTCCACGGCCTCGACAACACGCCACGCGGCAAGGGCAACCTAAGCACGGCCTACGACCTCTCCAAAGTCGCCCGCGAGCTCATCTTGGGCCACCCGGAGACCCTAGAATGGTCATCTACCCGCCGCAAGCCTTTCCGCAACGGCAAGTTCACGCTTCGCGCCACCAACAAGCTGCTGGGGCGGTTCCGAGGGCTTGACGGGCTAAAAACTGGCTATACGCGGCGCGCCGGCTCCTGCCTCGTTTCCACGGCCATGCGCCACGACATGCGCCTAATCTCCGTAATTTTGGGAGCCTCCTCTGCGAGCGCCCGCAACCGGGAGACTCGCCGCCTGCTAACTTGGGGCTTTGAAAACTTCTCGCGCGTGCCCATCGTCGAAACCGGCGAGCTGATGGGCAAGGTCGCGCTCAACTGGGGAATAGAGCCAGAAGTGCGCGTCTTGGCCCAAGACACCATAGTCGCCGTGCTTACCCCCGAACAGGAGAAACAGCTCGTCCACCACCTAGAGCTGCCCGAGGAATTTCCAGCACCGGTCGCGGCCGGAACTGAAATGGGCAAGCTGCGAGTCTCGCTGGGCGACAGCCTACTGGCCGTGGTGCCCATCCACGCTGAAAAGAGCATCGACCGCATGGGGCTGTGGGACAAGCTAATGACGTATTTTTAAGCGCGGCTATTTGTGGTACCGCCCGCCGCTTAAAATGTCAAAGGACCGATACAAGGCTTCCAACAACAGCAGACGCGCTAGCTGGTGGGAAAAAGTCAGCGGCGACAGCGACCACTGCTCTTGTATTTGAGATTCTACCCCCGCCGGCATTCCCTCAGCCTCTCCTATTACCAGCACTAGGTGCGAGCGGCCTTGGTTCATGAGCCGCTGGAGCCGTTGCGCCAACTGCTCAGAAGTGAACGGCTCTCCTTCCACGTATAGACCGACGACGTACGTCCCTTTCAACAGCCGGTCCGGCAGGTCGCCCCGTGCCTTGCCTGGGCAGAGCGCGACCCGTGCCTGCCGCGAGAGCCGCTTGATATACTCTTGCTCGGCGGCCTCTAGTGCCGAGTTGCGGTGTTTCTCGTAGGAGACAATGCTGATTTGCATTGGCATTAGTAGTGATCCGGCGCAATCGACAAGGCCCGGTTCTCCAGCGGCAAGGCCACCCGCGCCCCACCCTGCCGATGCGACTCGACGATTGCGAAAATTAGCTCTTGGCTGCGGCAGGCGAGCGTTAGATTGCCTTGCGTATCGTCGTCCTCGTCGATGGCCCGGACGATGTCCTCCATCCCGCGCAGCGTGCCGCTTTCAATGATCGCTTCGGGCGCATCCACCGGGCGCAATTCTCCGTGCTCGTCTTTCTGGCGCAGGCTATAGCCCATCCCATTGCTCAGGGTGCGCAGCGTGCCCTCGGTGCCGCTGATTTCAAATTCCCAGCCGGGCGCACCCACTAAGTACGAGTGAATCCCGTTTTTGAACTGCACGTATCCATTGCTGATCCTCGGATCTATGGTCAGCCGGTCGCCCTCCCAATCTGCGACCTCTGCCTGTACCGTCCCTTGGGCGAATTCCGCTTCCGAGTCCAGCGCGAAAAAGAGCATCATGTCGGCCGCGTGCGTGTGCCCCCATTGCGCCACGCTGATCCCGCAGTTTGCCACAACCGCTTGCACCTCGCCGATGTCGCCGCGCTCGATCATGGCGCGCGCATCGCGGTAGAGCGCGGCATAGCGCCGCTGCGTGCCGTAGTTGAATTTGACGCCCCGCGGCAGGCAGGTTTGCAGCATGGCGTCCATCTCGTGTACGGCATTGCACAGCGACTTCTCGCAGTAGATACCTTTGATGCCAGCTTCGGCCGCGAAAATCACCTGCTCGGCGTGCGGCCCCGGCCGGGTGGCAATGCTGACCACGTCGAGGTTTTCGCGCTCGATCATTTCCCTGTAGTCGGCGTACGCCCGTTGGGCACCGTAGCGGTCGCGGATGCGTTCGGCCTTCTCCTCGATCGGGTCGCAGACGGCGACCAGTTCCATGCGCTCGCAGGCGACGATGGCCGCGGCGTGCGAATACGGCAGAAAGAGTTGGGCATTGGGGCCACCTTTGACTTCGTCGTCGATGGTGGCACCCATGCGTCCGCAGCCGATGAGTCCAACTCGGTA
>JAJEEZ010000367.1:0-27567 GCA_022820705.1 Candidatus Latescibacterota bacterium
GCCGCGATCCAACCACCGGAGCCGTGCTAGGAGAAGTAACTCGGACCGAGTATCTCTCGCTGCCGTTGGCCGAGGTCGGGCCAGCGCGCGACTTTGTGCAGGCCGACATCCGCGAAGACGTGGAGAACTGGAGTTCTTGGACCCCACCACTGCAACTCGATTCGTCGGCGACGGTAATTATGCCGTTGGATCTGCCAAGCCCGCGCGAATTCTTGCAGTTCCGCATCTTTTTCAACGGACATGCCGCGAGCACCATGCGCCTCGATAGCTTGGTGGTAGAATTTTCTCCCGGACTGGTCAGCACGGCTGTCGGCGAGGTCGCGCTGGCCTCCGACCCCAATCCCGTCGGCGGCGTCTTGGCCGTTCCGAGCGGGGTCGATACTTCCTTTGTCTGCGACATCCTCACCCAATTCGACGAAGACGATCTAGCGGGCTTTCGCGGCCTCAAGCTCACCGCCTTCCCGCCACCCGTCTTTGAACGGCTGCAAATGGGAGATCCCCTCGTCGAGGTCTCGGACGTCGAGGTCGAGCCTATTGCCGAAGGCTTCCACGTCTTTTTTCCCCCAGTGACGCGCCAAAATAACCAACCCATGCGACTGACCTTTAGGCTACGGCTGCTGGAGTACCATACGCCGCTGAACGCCTTCTTGCTCGGCGATGGCAATGTGCCGCCGCATCCGATTGTGGCCGGCAATGCCAGTGCCGAGGTGGGTACGGGGTCCATCCATATTTTCGCCACAAGCGCCACGCCCTTGGTCGAAGCCCTCTTCTCGACTTCCGTGCTCACGCCCAACGGCGATGGGGTCAACGACGAGGTCGAAGTCGCCGCGGTGCTGACGCAATTTGCCGACGAGGTGCCGCTAGCCATCGAAATTTTTGATCTTTCCGGCCATCGAGTGCGAGAGCTAATTGCCGCGCCTCGGGCTGCGGGGGTCTATCGCGAAACGTGGGACGGACGAAATGGGAGCGGCACCAGGGTCGTGCCCGGTCTATACCTATGTCGGATCGGGGTGCGCTCGGACATCGCCTCGACCACCGCGACCCAACTCATAGGAGTGGCGTATTGACCACTTTCTTGCTAGTGCCGCTGTTGCTCGCTGGAACGGCTTGGGGTCAGGCGTCGTCATGGGTCGTCGGCTCAAGTGGTGACCCTTGGGCCGATGTGGCCGAGCGCTGGATCGCCCTCGATGACTCCGTACGCCTTGGGGCCGTCCAGCCTCGAATCGTGCCCCCGGGACACAACGTGCTGCGCGGATTGGTGCGCGCAACAGGTGTTGCCGCTCAGGTCAACATCTTTGACTACTCCTGGGCCTTTGCTAAAGACCCGGACCAGATGGAGATCAACAACCAACTCGTGGGCTGGAATCCGCGCATGTGGGGAGGCAACGCAGCGGTGATGCGTGGTCTCATAGATGGCGACGAGTTGACCGCCTCTTTCGTCCATCCACCGCGCATCGACGGACGGCCTAATGCTGCGGTGTTCTATACGTTCGATTTGGGAGTGCCCATCGCCCTCGACAGCCTCGTCTTCTTTCCACCCCAAAGCGGCTTTACCGACGACAACAGACGCCAGCGCAACGTCTTCCCCGTGGGCTACGAAGTAACGCGCACCAACACGCCCGCAGACTGGCTCATTTTCGAGGAAGAGGACGTCGCCCTCGGGTCGCCCGGCTACCACCCGCTCGACGAGCTAGTCGGCAGCACCTTTTCCAACAACCAGAGCATTGTGTCGCTGCGGCCGCCCCTGCGCTTTACGCGCTTTTTGCGCTTCAAGTTCGGCGGCGTCACGTCGCTGGGCCTCCTCGCTGAGATACAGGCCTTTGGCCGCGGCTATCCCCAAGTAGCGCGCTACTTGTCGCAAGTCAAGTCCTTTGGCGAGCCAGTGAGCCTCGGCCGGATTACTTGGCACTTCACTCGCTATCGGCAGACGAGTTCCGGCCGCATCGTCGAAGACCCAGCGGCCCCAGTGCAGCTCATCATCCAGACGCGCTCCGGCACGGACGACGATCCAATAGATCACTTTATTTTTGACGAACTCAGCCGCCTCCTCAAAGTGGACCGCCCGACCTACGAAGACGCGCCGGCGGTCGTGCACGCCGCCTACCAAAGCGCGCCTGGGTTCCAAGCGCGTCGAGGGGAGGATATTGAGAATTGGACGCCTTGGTCCATTGCCTATGTAGAGTCGGGCGACGAGGTGCGCTCGGCCGATGGTGGGGCGTTCTTCCAGTTTCGCTTCGAGATCGCCACGGAGCACCCCTTTGCCTTTGGCGTGCTAGATAGCGTGGCCTTTGAGGTGTCGCCTCTGTTGGCCGACAGCGTGCTGGCCGAGGTCTCGCTCGCCGGGCCACTACCCGACCCCAAGGTCCCACTGGGCGTGGATACTACGTTTGTCTATGACATTCGCACAGTTTTCGCCACCAGCGGCCGCGTGGGGTTTGACGCAATCGAATTAGACGTGCCTCCGGGCGCGCGTTTTCTCGGCTTAGAGATTGACGAAGTGCCCGCGCAGGAAGGCGCGGATTTTTCCTTCGTCGCCACGCCTAATAAATTCAGCTTCACTTTTCCGCGAGTTTTTGTCGAGGACACGTCGTTCCGCGTGCGCTACCGCAGTGCGATCTACCAAGCATCGCTCTTTTTAGAGGGGCAATTGATCAACCGAGACCCACAGGCCACCCTCCTGCCCCAGTCAATTGAAGCGGGTGATGCACGCGCGGACGTCGCCAGTAACAGCATCCAAGTAGTAGCCAGCGAGGAAGAGCTGAGTGTCTTGGGCGCGCTGCGGCTGTCTTCACCAGTCGTAACGCCCAACGGCGACGGAGCCAACGACATCGTCGTTGCGGCCTTTGATTTATTTGGCGTCAACGGAGCACCAACCACCATGGAAGTGCGCGATCTCGCCGGACGCCGCGTCGCCACTCTGCTCAGCACCACGGGCCAAGCTGGCTCTCACGCGCCGACTTGGGACGGCAGGGACGCAGATGGAAAGTTGGTGCCTCCCGGCCTCTACTTGGTGCAGATAGAGGTCGAGATCGATTTGGGCGTGGAGACGCAGACGTACGCGGTCGCCGTCGCCTATTGACTGGCGCACCCTGCGGAGAAAAGCCGATGCTTAGACGCGATTTCATCCATATCAACCTCAAAAACGCGCCCTCCCGACAGCAGTGGAGTGCGATCGCAGCTAAAAAACTGCCTTTACTGCTTTTCTTCGTCTTTCACTCCGCCCTATACGCTCAGGACATTGTTTTTGCAGGGACGGACTTTGCGGCGTGGAATCATCCGGCCGGGCTCGTCCAAATCGGCTCTGACGGAGTTGTTGTCAAGCGTTTTGGCACGACGTTTAACTCGGTCGCCAATGCCAACGAATTTTCATCCGTTACCATCGGCGACTACGGCCTCTTGCCGGTACGCGCGCCCTCCAACCAAGCCCAAGCCGGACTAGTGGCCGACCAAGACCACAACACCTATTGGCAGCCCGACTTAGACGATCCGCTCCAGAAGTGGTGGCTAGAGGTCGATTTGGAGCGCGCGGTCGTCGCCCGCAAGATCCGCGTAATCTTTCCCCAAACTGAGGACGCCCGTCCCTTTGAGTTCTTTTCGCTCCACATCAGCCCGGGCATCCAAGTCGCGGGCGCGCCGGGTAAGCAAATCGCGTTTGAACGCGTCGGTCGCCCGGTCAACAACAACACCAAGCAGGTTGTAGAGTTCGATCTCAGAACCGTCAACAAGCCCCCTCTCAGTGGAACGCCCAAGGGACAGTACTTGGCAAAGAGCGACAGCTTGGATTTTTCTATCCTCCGCTTTGTGCGCTTTGAAGCGGCCGGCCAAACCCCTGGCGCAGCTCTCGCCGAAATCGAGGTAGATGGCATTGGCTTCAACCTCTCGACCCGGGTGTTTACCGAAGTACGCGCGGAAAAGGGCGAGAAGTCATGGGGCGGCAGAACGTGGACCTCAAGAGCACGCGATTGCGACGGCTGCGGCAAGGCCAGCGGCGCGGAATTTCTCGTGGATGCGGACTTGGGCCGACGGCTGTGGAGCATCCAAGCCTCTTCTGGGGATCGCGATTGGCGCGACGATGGCGTCTGGTCCGTGATCGACTTTGGCAACGTGTTCCGCATCGACCGGATCATCTTTGTGCCGCTCATCGGCGGCCGCAGCCCGTGGCTCTACGGCTACCAGCAGGGCGCGGTAGGCGGCTTTCCCATGTTCGATATCCTCACATCCGACGGCAGTCCGAGCAACACGGCCGACCCGACGGCCGAAGGACCGTTTGACTACGAGTTGCTGTCCGAAGTGCGCACCAGCTATCCCTTTAACGATTTCCAATTCCCCACGCGCGACACGCGCCTCATCCTCTGGCGCGTGATCGGCTTCTACGGGCGCGACGCCAATGCCTTGCAGCTTTTTGCCTTTCACCGCGAAGGCTATCCCAAGCGCGTCGAGTTGGAGTCCTCCGACCTCGACTTGGGTGCGGCGCGCAGCATCCGGCGCATCGAGTGGGACGCCGACCTGCCGCCGGGTACGCGCTTAGAAGTGCAGACCCAGACGGGCAACGGCTTTACCGAAGTTACGCGCTACTTTCTCGCCAATGGCAATGAAGTCACCAAGGAAGCCTATGAAGCGGCGCGCAAGCGCTACCGCGGCGACATTGTGCAAGAAAATGTGCGCGATGCAACTTGGAGCACTTGGAGCCAGCCGCATCGCTTTTCCGGGCAGAGCTTTCAGTCGCCTTCGCCGCGGCGCTACTTGCGCACGCGCATTCGCCTGTACAGCGACGACCTCAACGCGTCGCCGGTGCTGCGCTCGCTGCGGGTTGTGGCCAACGATCCAGTCATTGTTGCTGGCCTGAGCGGCTCGGTGTGGCCGCGCGAAGCCGGGCTCGATTCGCTGACTGAATTTCGCTATACCATCAAGCCGCAGGCATTCAACAGCCGCGACCCCGGGTTCGACCAAGTGTTAATCGCCTTGCCGCCGGGCAGCGCGGATGCCAAGTTGCTCGCAGCCTATGTGAGAGGCCAGCAGGTAGAGGCGCACAGCTCGTTGCGCGGCGATTCGCTGTGGGTGCAGTTGCCGCCGCCAGTGGTAAAGCGCGATTCCGTCAACATAGCGTTTGCAACGCGAGTTTTCGCCAGCCCGACGGTCTTTGAAACCTTTGTCTTTAACTCCAGTCAAGAAGACAACGCACAGGGCGTCGTGCCTGCAGAATTGGGAGCCGATCAAGTGTTTGTGCCCGAGGTGGTACAGGGCGCATCCCTAATCCGCAACTTGCGCCACTCCGGACTGTTCACTCCCAATGACGACGCAGTCAACGACCTGTACGAACTGAGTTTCACCGTCGTCAAGACTGACAAGCAGCCACATGTGCGCGTCTTTTCCCTCGATGGACGCCTAATCGCCGAGTTGGCAAACGCCACTCCGCGCGGTAGCCGTGCGACGTTCGCTTGGGACGGCCAGCGCGATGGCGAGATCGTGCCGCCGGGCATCTACATAGTGCATATCGAGTTGCAAACCGATCCTAAGGATGAGATCGTCCAGCAGTACGTTCACGTCGTATATTAGCGAGACATCGAAGGTAGCAAACGAATGGAAGAACATGAAGATCAACTACTTTGAAGATACGGATACCGCATTTATTGAGTTCACTTCTGCAAGCGTCGCCGAAACCCGCGAGTTGTGCGAGAACATCTACCTAGACCTCGACGAGCAAGGAAACCTCGTTGCCATGAAAATTGAGCACGCCAAGACGAGCGCCAACATCTTAGACTTCACCTTCGAGCGTCAAGAAAATCAACCGAGTGATAGTAGTCAGTGGCCAGTGGCCAGTGACCAGTCCCAACCCGCCCCCGGGAGCGGTGGGGAAACTAAACACTAAACAACCCTGTGGGAGAGAGGACGTGACACGTCTAACGATAATATTTCTGTATTGCGGTTTGCTCCTCGGGACGCCGCAGCCGTCTGCGGCCCAGCGCGCCACCGGATTTGACAATCCCTATTACACTTCAGCCACTGAAGTCGCGCCCTCAACCCTCGTCCCTTCAGTGCGCAAGTGGTACCAGCCGCAGCGCCTGTACGAACTCTACGACTGGCGGCAAGACCAGTACTCCAACTACGCGCGCAACCCCTATCAACGCTACAATGACGTCTTCTTAGAGGGATCGCCCTTTTACGACATCTACGGCTCGTACATCAGCCAAGGTTGGCGGGTGTACAACTGGACCGAAGACTATCCCACGGCCAGCGGCAGCAACATCTTCAAAAGCCCGCGCTTCAGCTCGTGGTTCAGCAACGTCCTCATCTCCTCCAGCCACTCCGGCCAGTTCCACTCCTCGCTGATGGTCGGCGACGGCATCCGCACGACCCTGACGCCACTTACCTTTTCCAAGCCGCGCTTCGACGGCGTGCAGTGGGACATGATGTCGGACAAATACGCCCTGACTCTGCTCACCTCGCGCATCAACAACACCGGCGTCGTCGCTGGCGTCGCCGGCGAGGCTGGCGTGAAGTTCAGCACGTTCACCAACATGTGGGCCGCCAAAGGTCAAGTCAGCATCGGCGACTTTTCCAATGTCGGCCTAACATTTGTCAACGCCGCCCACATGAACTCCAACATTCCCTTTGGCGACAATTCACTCAAAGGCCAACTCAGCGGGCCGATGAACAACGACTTCGTGCGCTCGATCATCGTGCGCATTTCCGACGACTCGCCCGAAGACGGCGAAGGCGGTGCCTTGCTGTCTCGCTGGCGCATCTTTGCCAATGGCGTCGAACACACCGACGATATCGCGCCCGTGGTGGAAGGTGGCTTCCGCCGTCGCGGCGTGATTGAAGCAAGCGGCACCGACGTAATAACCCTCACGTTCAACATCGAGGACTTCTCACCTACCGTCGATGACGAAATCGACGACTTCCGCGAAATTGAGCACGTGGAGATCGGCCTAGTACTGGCCAACGACTACAAGGTGGAGGTCGCTTCCAACAAACAGACCAACCAACTCGGCGCACCTGTGTTCCTAACTGTCCTTCGCGCCCCGGGCAACGTCAAGGACGGTGCCAACCAAGCCTTTCACACCTTTCGCTACGGCCTGCCCACTGGCAACCGGCTACTCGGCTTTGACCTGTCTATTAACGACGTTGCCGGTTTTGACTTGAGGGGAGAATACGTGCGGAACTTCCAGTACCGCCGCTTCCCCAACGAAAACTTCATCCGCGAACAAGCTCTCGCTACCAACACCGCCGAAGCCTTTTACCTGACAGCGCAGAAGCGGCATTACCCGTGGACGGTTTTCGCCGAGGCCTTCAGCATGGACGCGGAATACTCGACCCAAGCCTTTATCCCTAACTCCGAGGGCGAAGTGTACTACGGCAACGAGCAACAAAGTGTGTACGAATTCGTCGATGACAACGACGATCAAGACGAACTGCCCGACTGGACCCGGCGCTACCACGGCCCGCGCGTCAACACCCGCCAAGGGACGGGACTACTGACCGACAGCGCGGTCTTTCCCGGAATCGACGAAAACAACGACGATCTCTCGGATTTCAATCGCAACTTCAACCGCATGCCCGACTACGCCGAGCCTTTCCTGCGCTTCGAGATCGATCCCCCCGACTTTCTCTTTGGCATGGACATGAACAACAACGGAGTCATCGACCGCTTTGAAGACGACTCCGAAGCGGACTATCCCTACAAGCGCGGACACCGTGGATACAACACATACCTAGGCGTTGAAATCGCACCGGACATAAACCTCATGGCCGGCCGGCTCGACGAGCGCCTGCTGAAAACCGCCCGCGAAAACGCGACCACGTATCTGCTCTTGACCGCGAGCGAAAAGTTCCCCCGTTACAATCTGCAATTGCGGCTGATTGTCAATCCGCGCAAGGTCGCAGACGACATTCCCGAGGACGTCTTTTTGTGGGTCGATACGCCCGGCACATTCGGGGAATCGCGCTTTATCCGCGACCAACTCGTGGCGCGCGATGCGTTCGTCAACACCACGTATTTAGACGTGCGCTACGACCGCTACATCTCGTTTACCACCAAGTTCAAACACGAACAATACACGCAATTGGGGGCGGCTACTGAAGAGCTAAACAACCAGCGCTTCCTCGGCGTGATCAACAAGGCCCAGTACCCGCTCCACCTGCGCTCTTGGGATTTGACCTTGAACTGGAAACAGCTCTACAGCAATCGGGTGCCGGCGGACAAGGGCGCGTTGCAAACGTCCGATCTAACGGAGATTTTCTCGCTGCTGGCCGGCCGCGAGATCAACCGCAACATGAGCTTTACCGCAGGCGTCGAATACGAGATTGCCAACAATTTGGGCGACCAGCCCGAGGGGTTTCTAGCAGACGGCACGACGCTAGTGCTGGCCGGCCAGATCGCCAACCAATCGGCCTATCAGGGGTATGCGCTTACTACCAACGTCGGGCTGCGCTGGACCCGCGAAGACCTCGACTCAGCTCCTGCATCGGCCAAACTATTCACCTTTATCAGCGTCTTCGCCGGTCTGGGCAAGGACCTGTAAGCTAACTTCGGCGAGTACTTCAGTATTTATCTCGATATCCTCACTGTATTGCTCGCGCAGCCGCGCGATAAAGGCGTCCATGGCCTTAGTTGCCGCCTGCTGCCTCAACAGGGTTTTGATGCTGTTATAGACCAAGGATAGATCCGCAACTTTGCCGTCAGTGCGGGTAAACAGCTCGACGTTGGCATCGTAGTACGCGCGAATGTCCTCTTCGGTGATGGGCTGTTGGCGCGCCACCTCCCTGCCCTCGGTGCGATAGAGCCACTCGACGATGAGCGCATCGCGCTTTTGCTCCACCGGCTCGCGCACCTCGGGGTCGCGGTCGTATTGCAGCTTGCGGCCCTCCGCCATCATAATCTGCACCCCTGCTAAATTCTCGACCGCCTTGTATCGGGCGGCACTGTCGAGCCGGCTGTGGCTCGCTTCTAGATTCGCCCAGTACGCGGCCGTGGTCAGTTGGCCGCCGCGCCAGCTAAAGAGCACTTGCTCTTCGCCATCGGGCGCGGTCAAGGCTTTTAAACCTTCGTCGTGGGCCTCTAGCTCGTATTCGCGGCGCAGGCGATGGACGTATTGTTCCATGTCGTCGGCCCGCTTTTGCACGCGCGCTTTTTCTTGCAGCCACTCGCGCTGGGCCGCAAAATCCACGTGCCGTCTTTTGTCGAGCCGGAAGACGTGATAGCCTATTTGGGTCTTCACCGGATGCGGATAAAGTTGGCCCTCGTCCATGGTCCGCAGCGGTTCCATCAGCTCGGGCAACATGTGACCCATCTTGAACCACCCCAACTGGCCGGCCGGGCCAAAGCGCCGCTGGATGGTCTCCGTTGAATAGATGGGCACCAGCGACTCAAACGGAGTGCCCTCTTGCAGGGCCATTAGTACCTCTAGCGCCTCTTCCTCGGTGGCGCAGACGATCTGCTGGCTCAAGACCTCGACATCGTATTCGCGCTCTTTGGCAAAAGCCCGCAACTCCTCTTCGGTTGACGTGTAATCGCCGTGCAGGGCCTCTTCCTCGTACAGTTTGTTCATCACGGCCCTTTGCTCGGTGCGCTCGACTTCGCGGGCAATGCTCGGCTCGCGGTCGAGGCCGCGGCGCAGCCCTTCGCGCACCAACAGCTCGCGGGCGATCACGCCGTTGAGCAACGCTAGCTTGGCGTCCGCATTCATCTCCTCGAAGTGCTTGTAGCCCGTTTCCATCAACTTTTGCGCTCGCTCCTTAAAGTCTTCCTTTGACAGGGTGGTTTCGCCGATGCGGGCGACGTAAGTAGGCTCATGTTCTGTCCCACAAGCCACGAGCGCGAGCAAGGAAATGCGAACGATTGCTCTCAACTTCATACGACAAATTTCTCCGTTATTTTTTGGTAGTTTCCTCAATGACAATGTGTTGATTAGCCGCCACGTTTAAAAGGGTCTGTACCACACCGCTGGGCCAAAAAACTTGCAGTGAATCTACTTGGGCATGGCGGCTCAAACCCAGCGTTAGGCGCACGTCGCTGCTGCCCATGTATCCGTAGCTGCGGCGAACTTCGCGCTTTTGCACGAGGTCGCCCGCCACAGCCCGGATTTTAGTGCCGAGCCCGTCGCGATTGCTTTGGGAGCCTACAGCTTTGACCGTCAGATAGTTATGCCCGCTGTAGTCGTTGCGCAACAGCGTGCAGTGGGGCGCGTCCGAATCCGACACGAAGATATCGACATCGCCATCGTTGTCGTAATCGCCCAAAGCAGCACCGTGGCTGACGCGCTCGACGAGCATCCCCGGGCCGCTAGCATTGCTCACGTCGGCAAAGGTGCCATCGCCCTGATTGCGGAATAATTGGTTTTGCTGCGGATAAGTCGTATCCGGGTCGAATTCGCGCACATTTTCATCGAGATGACCGTTGGTGACGAAAACATCGAGGAAACCATCGTTGTCGCTGTCGAAAAAGACCGCGGCCATGCCCAAGTAGGGCACGCTTGGCGCACCGAGATGAGCGGCAAACGTCAGGTCGCTGAAAAAGCCGCCGTCGTCGTTGTGGTAGAGCGTGTTGGGTAGCCATTGGAAGGTGGCCAAGATAATGTCGAGTCGACCGTCGTTGTCGTAGTCGCCGAAATCCGCACCCATAGCGGACTCAGCGTATCCCTCCTCGTTGTACGCCACCCCAGCGATGATGCCGTGCTCCGCAAAGGTGCCGTCGCCGTTATTGAGGAAGAGAAAATTGGGCTGCCGGTCGTTGGCAATGAAGAGGTCGGGGTCGCCATCGTCGTCGCAATCGCCAAACACCGCGGCTAGTTGTCGGCCTTCGTTGCTGAACAAGCCCGCCGCGCGCGTCGCATTGGCAAACGCGAGGTCGCCGTCGTTGCGATATAGCACACCAGACTGGCCGGGGTACGCGAGGGGACCGCAGATCGAGCGCGCCGCGCCTGTAAAGCACTCCTTGTTCGCGTCCAAATCGAACTTCATGTAATTGGCCACGTAGAGATCCAAGTCGCCATCGCGGTCGTAGTCGGCAAAGGCCGCATGCGATCCCCAACCCGGATCGCCGAGGCCAGTCCGGTCCGTCATATCGGCAAAGGTGCGACCATAGCCCTCATTGTGGTAGAAAACATTGGGACCGTAGTTGGTCACGTACAGATCAGGACTACCGTCGTTATCCACGTCACCGACCGCAGCTCCCATACCGTACCCTGAATCGCCAGTCTGCATCGCCTCCGTGACATCCGCGAAGGTACCGTCGCCCTCGTTTCGGTAGTGGGCATTGGTGCCGGGCGGGCCGTCATAGCCTGGCAGGGCCGTGCCATTGACGATGTACAGGTCGAGGAAGCCGTCCCCATCGGCGTCGAAGAACGCCGCGCCCGAGCCGATGGCCTCGGGCATGTACTTCCGGCCACTCGCACCGTTTACATAGCGGAAGTCAATGCCGGCGGCGCGGGTTACCTCGATGAAGTGGGGGGCGGACTGGGCGCTGACGCTAACTGCCACCAATGCGAGGAGTAGCAAGACCACGACTATTCCTGCGTTTGGCTAGCAGCGCCGAACTTGCGGGCGAGGGCTGCACCGCGCTGTAAGCGGGCATTGTCCGGCTCAAAGCGCAAGCCCCGCTCATAGCTCGTCAACGCTTGGGCAAATGCTTCTTGCATCATCAGCGCATTGCCGAGCGCGAGATGCGCGAGCACATACGTGGAGTCGGCGCGCAGGGCCTGGCGGAACAGGGATATGGCCTCGGCCACTTGGCGACGGCGCAAATAGAGGTTACCCAAGTTGTGGTACGAGGGTGCGAAATTGGGATTGCGGTCCAGGGCCTGCAAATAGTATAGGCGCGCTTCTTCGTACTGTCCGCGCTGGCCGTATAGCGCGCCTATCTTGTGGTACAGCTCGGCCTTGTCGGGCGTCCGAGCCAGGGTAGTGCGCAGGCCGATGAGGAGCTTTTCCTGCTTTTCCAGTTCGTTGTACAGAGCCAACTGACGTCGTCCTTCCTCTTGCTGGCCACTGCGCAACAGGGCATTGCCGAGGTTGAAGCGAGCCCGCGCAAAGAGCGAATCGAGCGCCACGGCGCGTTGCAATTCAACGATGGCCGCAGCGTACTCGCGGCGCTTGTACAAGGCCGTGCCGAGGCCGTGGTGGTACTTGGCCACGGTCGAATCGGCGGCTAGGGCGCGGGCATACGCCGCTTCGGCCGCAGCGTAGTCATTGAGCTTGAGATGGGCCTCGCCGAGGTTGTACCATGCCTCGCTGTAGTCGTCTTGCAGGGCGACGGCGCGGCCATACGCAGCAACGGCCTGCTCGTACTGGGCTTGGCGAAAGTACAGCAGCCCGAGCGCCATCTGCGCCCAAGCGTAATCCGGGGTCTCGCGCGTGACTTCCTTTAACAGGGCGAGGGCCTCGGCGTGGCGATTGAGGCGGGTCAGCACAATAGCCAGTTCGGTTTGCGCCTTGGCGTAATCGGGTTGCAGCGCAATGGCCTGTTTGTAGGCTGCTAGGGCCTCGGTCAGCTTGTTGTCGCGTGCGTAGGCGTCAGCTAGGTTCCGTTGGGCTACCGCAGAGTTCGGGTCGCGTTCTACAGCGCGTTTCGCGGCTTCTATGGCGGCGGCATAGGGGCCTTGGTGCAGGCGACTTACAGGTGCCGCATCGGTTGGGCGCGGTTGGCGGTCGTTGGGAGGGTCCTGACAGGCGACGAGTGCTAGGATCGACAGGTAGCAGAGTAGGGGCATATTGAGGGTGGAGGATTATTTAATTTTAGCTATTAATTGCGTTTAAGTATGTCTCTTCGCCGTCTCCGTGTCCACTTCGGCACCCAACCCGCCGATTCCGCATGGCCGGTTTCAAGTAGATTGAAGTGTCTGTCGTCTGCACTCGACTCACGTTTTGTACCTCCGGGTCGGTCTAGTCCCTAAAGGTCTCATTCATGGGTTGTGCCCGATACAGTCTAACCCCGCACATCCCGTCTTCCCCACTGTGCTGCCGCCTTGGCATGGATATTGCAATGCAAGAATTACGAATGGCCCCAACCGTCCCCTCCGGTTCGGACGGCTTGGTACGCCCTAATTCCTAATTGACCCAAGGATCTACGGCTTCTATGGCAGAATTTGACGTGATTTCCAAGGCCCTCATTCAGACCTATCCACAAGACTTCGCCCGCTTCGCGCTAGCCCAAGACGACGTCGAGGTGCTCGAAGTGCTCGATACGGAGCAACCCACTGTAGAGACGCACCGGATGGACAGCCTTATGCGCGTGCGTATCGACGGCACCGAAGCGCTGGTGCATCACGAGTTTCAAACGACAGATAGCACCCCTTCGGCCATGCCGTTGCGAATGGCTGGCTACATAGGTCGGATGCTGGAACAGTACGGCCGGCCGGTCTATTCCCA
Source organism: Candidatus Latescibacterota bacterium (assembly GCA_022820705.1). GTDB lineage: Bacteria > Latescibacterota > UBA2968 > UBA8231 > UBA8231. The sequence goes on from JAJEEZ010000367.1 coordinate 13,369, forward strand.
TGTCATCTACCTGCGGCCAAACGCCGGACGCCATGATCGCGGCGAGTACGTGCAAGATCGTTTGGGCTATCGCGTGGTTATCCAATACAAGGTGATTCGGCTGAGTGAGTTGGCCGGGCAAGCCATTCTCGACGGAGGCTATACAGGCTTGTTGCCCTTCGCGCCGCTGATGCAGCCGCCGGAAGGGCTGGCTGCCGCGCCGTGGTTGCGGCAGTGCGTACAGCGAGCCGAGGCCCTGCCGATGGCGGCGGAGATCAAGGCCAATTTTTTGACAGATTTGGTCATTCTGAGCGGTTTAGTGTATGATTATCAAACCATTCAACGCATCATACCGGAGGAGATCATGTACGAATCGTCGGTTATTCAGCATTTTGCCGAGCAGGGGCGCGAGGAGGTGGGCCGAGAATTTCTCCTCGATGTGTTGGCCCTTCGCTTTCAGCCGGAGGATGTGCAACGGTTGGCCAGCCGCATTGAGGCCATCGACGATGTTCAGCGCCTCAAGCAATTACATCGAGCGGCCATACAGGTCCCCAGCCTCGAAGCCTTTAGGCACCTGTTAGACGCCGACGAGTAGAAGCGCTGTCTAACGCTAGTTATCTAAAAGGAACGTCTGTGAGTTCAAGAGTACAAAGGCTCTAATTCACGTTCGATCAATTCAATCTGTTGAGGACGTTTTTTCTTTACTCTTTGAACTATCTCGCCGTTTGAGACCGCCTCAATAAATTCTTGCGTGCGAAAATTTTCTTTCTGGAAAAATCGTAAGCCTCTTATACAGATGGACCTAGTAGTACCCTCAGAAGAAGTGTCCTTAAAACCCAGGTTGTTATCTATGATCTGAAAAGCCTCCGCATGCGTTTTACCATTCACTCTCATAAGTCGGACAACAGGGATTAGATAATCTTTCACTAGCTCATACTTTTTCTCATACTTTTTTTACTCACGTCCTCCGTTCTCGTTCTCCTTTCCTCCGGTTCTCCCCGATCCTTACCCTCATCGTCTGGCGACTCCATTGGTTCAGGCAATAGATCAGCACCTCGCGCCTCACGTTGCAACAGGGACATTGCTTTATTTTTTGCACTGTTGAATATCAACGGTTTGTCTATAGGCTGGTTCTTCAGTTCGCCTAACTCGTCTTTCCACTCGTCCAATGCCGACTTGAGACGGCCTTCCCAATCGTTAAACATACGCCTTTCCTGCACTCGGGTCTTCGGTTGCTCCGTTTCTGGCAAGGCGGCGATATGGCTTTCAAACAGTGCATCCAATTCCTCATCATCGTTCAATTCCGTTTCCCGCCGCTCAATTTTTTCAAGCAGTTCGCGTTGACGATCGTCGCTGGCACCAGTAACATTCCGCCGTTCTCGCTCAAGCAGCTCTTTGAACAAGTCAGCCAAGCGATTAGCCAGTTCGCCATTCAATTCAGGGTAATCGTGAGATAACATTTCGTCCTCCGGGGAATAAGAGTCAATCAACTCGTCCAGTGGTTTGGTAACAGGCAAATGCGCTTGTATGTGAGCATCAATGTGGCACAGATCGCACACCAACTCATGAGCGTCGCCGCAGTGATTTTCAAATTCCCAGCGTTTCCAAGCTCGCCATTTGCCGCAACGATTGCAGTCTTTGCCAAAGGGCTCGCCGCATCCCCGGCAATGATGGCTGGTCGCGGGAGATACAGTTTCGCACTTCGGACACCAGACAACCGATGCCTCACCCGGCGATTCTATGCCGCGCGGCTCCAGAGACCATTCCCGCTGTTCCTCGGGTAAGCCGTGTTTTTCTGAATTGGCGGTCAAATCCAGAATTAGGCAGTCGCCGCCGTCTTTCGGGCGCAAGCCGCGTCCGACCATCTGCAAGTACAGGGCCAAGCTCATGGTAGGCCGGGCAATTACGATACAGGATGCGTCGGGCAGGTCAAACCCCTCCGTCGCAACGACCACGTTGACCAGCACTTTGAGGGTGCCTTCTCTGAAACCGGCTATCGCTTTACTGCGCTCTTCGTTACTGGTATCGCCCAAGATAACCGCAGCCGGTATGTCGGCGTCGTTGAAAACGCTGGCTAAGTTACGAGCGTGATCCACTGAAACGGCATAGGCGATGGTTGGCCGGTCGTCGTAGTCCCTTTGCCAGAACTCCAGTACTCCCGCCGTCATTACGTCCGGGTGGTTGGCCCGTTCAATGCCCCGGTCAGTGTAATCTCCGGTGCGGTCAACCTCACCGCCGATTATGCGCTGTTCCGGGGGCGGCAGTAGGGTTCGGGCGTCGCATAGCCAATCAGCAGCCTGCAAATCAGCGACCTGCGGCCCACAGAGTAACTCGTCAAACAGGTGGTCGAATCCCTCTTTTTTCGACAGCCGCCAAGGAGTGGCGGTCATGCCTACAATGCGACCGGGCCACTGCCTCATCGCCCGTTCCCAACCCTCAGCAGCAGCGTGGTGAGCTTCGTCAATCACCATTAGGTCATCGGCGTTATACTCATTCCAAATTTCCCTTTCAGCGGTGCGCCGATCCACGGTTTGCGCCATCAAAATGACGGCACCGCTGCTCATCACTGGCGCATCGGTTCCCGGCGTCCATTTCACGTCCGTCATAGCCGAGATGTGGGCATCGGTCAGCATCCGACAAGTCTGCTCGGCAAGTTCCCTGCGGTGCGTCAGCCAAACCGCCTTGCGCCCGCCTGTGAGCCAGTCGGCCAGTAGCGCTCCGGCGATGATGGTTTTGCCGCCACCGGTAGGCAACTGCGTCATCACCCTCGCTTTGGCGTCGGCGGCCAGAGCGGTCTGAACCTGCTGTAGCAGGTCCCGCTGGTAGGGACGCAGTGAAACGTCCGCGGCCCGTGGCTGCTCTACCTGCGCGAACACCATGTCTCGTTCATCATACTTCATACATCTGCGCGGGCTGCTCCGAAGTTCCGTCGTCATTTCGCCAATCCCTTCTGGCGTCCGCGGCGTAGTGTTCGTTTTTGATCCGCTGGCCGTGAGGGATAGGCGGTAATGACATGCTCGCCGAGCATCACGACCTTGCAATTCGCTAGGCGTTCCAGCTTTTGGATCTCCCGCTTGCGGATGTCGATCTCGCGGGCGACATCCCGTTTGAGCAAAATCCACGTCTCGTCGTCCACTTGCGTCCCCAACTCGATAACGAGTGGAATATCCCTTTCGCGAATGGTCCGCTGCTGCATACGTGTCTCGGCGTGGCGAGTATAGCTAATGTCGATCATTGGTCGTCGCCTCCTTTTTCAGTGTTGGAATTGGTCTCTTGAGAGTTCGCCTCCTCTATGTCCTTTGAGGCATCTTCTGGGTCATTGCCGCTTAAGGAAGTACTGCGGTCCTTCTCCTCTATGATGAGCATTTCTAAGCGGCTCTGTCCCTCCCTGCGCTTCTCCTTTAAGTGGACCAGTTCCTCCCAGAGCTTATCCCGCTCCTCCCGGAGCTTCACCCACTTCCCGAGCTCCTTTCTTATGTCCTTCTCGGAAACGCTTTCTGGCATTTCTTCTATTCTATCTATTCTATCGTCTTTCTTCTTTATCTCTTTTTCCAGATCCTTCATCCTCTTCTCCAGATCCTTTATCTCCTTCTCCAGATACTTGAAGGCGTCCGACAGTTTATCTTCAAGCCACTTCGCACGCTCCTCACCAGCGTCTTCCGCCATCAGTTCCTCGGGGATCTCGGAGAGCCGTGCATCTCCGGTTTCAAGAGCCAGCTTGGCGTCGTGAGAACCGGCTATGCCGTCAAGTTCGTCCCTGCAAATGTTGTAGTCGGGGAACTTTAATGGCGAACCGAACATGAGCCTATCACTGTCTACATGGACGACGCCGGGGATGTCCAGTTCAACTTGCAACTTGCGCAAATAGCTGGCGAATGGGTTATCTGTGGAGAGATCGAAGAAGTCATCCATCAAAATGGAAGTATCGCTGAACAGATGCTCTCCGAACAGATCGGCCTTATCGATGGAATTTTCTTCTGCCGCGATTCCTTCGTTCATGTATGACTCAGCACCAGATAGGCCTCCACGCCAGAACCCGTCAATTTGCTCCAAACGATCAATCGCTTCGTACGCCTCTTTCGATTTCTCGCGCCGCCAAGCGAAACTTCCCTCAGCCAGAAGCGCAAAGAAAAGCGGGGCCATGCTGATCACTTCGGCGGTGCTGACGCCATATCGGCGTTTGATGAGGTCGTAGGCTAGTCGCACCTTTGGCGCGACCTGTGCACCGATCTGGACAGGCTTGGGGTCGGGTACCTTATCGAACTTAGGAAGCGGCAACTCGCCGATAAGCACACCCAGTTCGACGCTGAGTGCCTTGGCTAAGCGGTTCAGGGTGTCCTCTCGGGTTTTTTGACTCTTCTCCGGTTCGTTTTCCAAACGTTGTATCGTTCTTTCGGCGATTCCAGACCGTTCAGCAAGCTCTTTGCGCGTCATATGGTTTTTTTGGCGTAAACTGCTAAGACGTTCAGGATTGATTTTCATAGTAAGGCTCCTTTCTTTGAGACACCAATATAGCTTATTTTTTTAATTTGAAAAGAGATATAATCAGATATATTGAACAAAAATAAATTATAAAAATGGATATATTTAACTGAATTGTCCGTTTATCCCTCAAAAATGTCCTCTTTACGCTTCTTGAGATGCCACCGGGGCCCTGTCACGGTACGAGAGAGACAAACGCGGACATTTTGGTGTAATTCACCCTTCGCTTCTATCATCACCAAGGGAGCCGACAAGCAGCCACGGCGCATAAACAACCCATCGGTGTGTGCTTGCTGACACACGGTGCGCCTCCCACAAGCCCCCTCTACCAGACCAGCGACGCTGGCATAGATATTGCCTTACACATGATGAAGCCATCCGCTTTTTTCGTCTTTTTGGGACGTTACGCGGTCGGCTCCCATGCAACCGCCCGTCCTCGCAACCGTGCAAGGCATTGCTTATGGCCGAATTTGATGTCGTCTCCAAGCATCTCATCCACACCTATCCCCACGACTTCGCCCGCTTTGCACTTCAGCACGACGACCTTGAGGTGCTCGACGTAATCGACACCGAGCAACCCACGGTCGAAGCCCACCGCACCGATAGCCTGATCCGCGTGCGCGTCGCTGGCGACGAAGCGTTGGTCCATCACGAGTTTCAAACTACGGACAGCGACTCGCCGATGCCCTACCGCATGGTCGGCTATATCGGGCGCGGCATCCAGCAGCACCGCCTACCGATCCTTTCCATCGTCATCTACCTGCGTCCCGACGCCGGCCGCACCGATCCGGGGCACTATCTCCAAGAGCAACACGGCTTCCGCATCTTGGTGCAGTACAAGGTGATTCGGCTGATTGAGATAGACGGCCAACGCATTCTTGACGCGGGGCCTGCGGGCTTGCTGCCGTTTGCGCCGTTGATGCAGCCGCCAGCCGGGGTGGATGACGAGGCGTGGTTGCGCCAGTGCGTCAACCGGGCGCAGGCAGTGCCGATGGACGAGGCGCTCAAGGCGAGTTATCTGGTCGATCTTGCGATTCTGAGCGGATTAGTGTATAAATCAGAAACGATTAGGACCATCATTGCGGAGGAGACTATGTACGAATCGTCGATAGTACAGTATTTCACAGAAAAGGGCATTGAGCAGGGGAGCCGAGAACGCGCCGTTGAAGATCTGCTTGATGTGCTGGAGATTCGCTTTGCTGTGGGCGCGGCCGACCCATTGGCCGCTCGCATACGGAGCATCGAGGATTTGCAACGCCTCAAGCAGTTGTTTCGGTCGGCTATACAGGCACCCAGCCTTGAAGACTTCAGACGCCTGTTAGACGCCGACGAGTAGGGGCCTATATATAGAGGTTCCTTCCCCTATCTGCCCTTGTGGAGATTCCCATGACGACCACCGATTTGATTACCGCCGACGAGCTGTTGCAGATGAAGGACGATGGCTTCCGCTATGAACTGGTCCGAGGAGAATTGATAAAAATGAGTCCAGCCGGCCACCAACACGGCAGAATCGCGCTCAATTTGACAGGGCCACTTTTCCAACACGTAAAGACGCATAATCTAGGTGCTGTTTATGCGGCCGAAACCGGTTTCAAACTGGCCGAGGATCCCGATGTGGTGCGAGCCCCAGACGCGGCCTTCATCCGACGCGAGCGGGTTGAGGCGGTGGGCCTGACCACAGGCTTTTGGCCCGGTGCCCCCGACCTAGCGGCCGAGGTCATCTCACCGGGCGATACCTACGCCGAGGTCCAGGACAAGATCGCCGACTGGCTCGACGCTGGCACCCGTTTAGTCGTGGTCGTCAATCCAAGCACCCGAACGGTCGCCCTGCATTACTCGCGGAGCGACGTCCGTATCCTGACCACTGACGACGTACTCGATGGCGGCGAAGTAGTGCTAGGCTGGTCCCTGCCGGTGCGAGATATCTTTCTCTAAATACCTCTACAACGCCCCTCGATGCCCCCGGCGAATAGCCTCGCACAAGCGCATGGTATGCACGGCGTCGTCCAAGTGCGACCACGGCGTGCTGTCCTCTAAAATGCAATCGACAAAGTGGACGACCTCGTTGAAGCCGACCCCACCCATTGCTTCGATCTCCTCGTCCTCTACGGTAAAGGCTCGCCCCTTGTCATAGCCCTCCACCTGCGGCCCTCGCGTCATATCCAAATAGACCGACAAATCCTCGCCGTGAACTTCGGCCCGCTGAATGCGGTAGCCCACCCCGTAGTGGCTCATCATTATGCCGAAGGTGCCCGTATCGAAACGCACCACGGCATTGTGGCGGTGGCACCCAGGCCGCTCGCCGTCTTGCACCATCCCCTGCACCTCCACCGGAATGGCCGCTTCCTCAGCGCTGCGGCCAGCCAGCCAGCGCAGCAAATCAACGTGGTGAATGGCGTCGCATATCACCGGATCGGGTGCCACCGGCCCCAACAGAGTCACCGGCTTATTGTACGTGGCGGCGCAATGCACTGCGCCGCCAGCCGCTTGGATGCGCTGCCGCACAGCTAGCACTTGGGGAAAGTAACGCCGGTTAAAAGACACCAGCGCCTTGCCCTCGCTCTGCTGAGCCGCTTGCGCCATTTGCGCGGTCTCGTCCGCGGTCATGCCCGGCGCTTTCTCCACCGAGGTATGCAGCCCGCGCTCCAAGCAATCGAGCACGATGGGCAGCAAGTGGCCGGGCATGGTGACCACGTGCACCACATCCGGCTGGCAGACATCGAGCATCTCCCGATAGTCGGCAAAGGCGCGTTCTGGCCCCCATTCGGACTGATTTTTGCGCAGCCGCTCTTCGTCCAGCTCGGCAATACCCACCAAGCGCAGGCGCGGCTCGTCGGCAATCATGCGGAAGTGCGACTGGGCGTGGCCGCCGCAGCCGATGACCGCTACTTTCAGATCTGCCATGGGATTTCCTTTCCAAAGGGTTGAGTACCAAAGCTAAAAAACAATCGTCAATATACAGTGCTGCGTCCTCCTATGCTCGTTCTTCGTCGACAAATTTGACAGAGGATTGTGGGGCCAGTATAGTGTTGCATCTCGGTTCACGACATTCCAAAGGATATGCTCATGCGCGTCATTGCCGTCGGCTGCGAATACTCAGGCGTCAGCACCCTCATCAATCAGGTGCATCAATGGGGGCTGAGTCGCGGAATTAGCCACCATTTCGACGATCATTTTACCATCCCCGACGCCTATCACCTCAGCGACGAGGAGCAGCTAGCCATGCTGGCCATGTTGCCGGCCATCAAAGAGCGCTTCCAGCGGTTCCAAATCGTCTATCACGTGCGCTTGCTACACCGCTATCGAGACATCTTGTTGGGCGGCTTCCACATCGAGGAAAAAGTGTACGGCCCCAAATACTACTACCCAGGCATCGACATCGATATCCGCGAATACGAGCCAGACATGCCCGACGACACCATACTCGTCCACCTGTACGCCGCACCCGAAACAATCCGCACCCGCATGGCCGCAGCCCCACATCCGCACTCATTGGTCCCCGCCGAAGACGTTCCAGAAATACTAGATCGCTTCGAGCAAGAGGTGCGGGCCTCTTGGATCCACCGCAAATTCGCCATCGACACCACCGACCTAACGCCGACCCAACTACTCGAAACCTTCCTCAACCGCTCCATCCCCCACCTCAGCCCCGAAGACGCCGCCACGCGGCTTTTGGCCCCCTAGCTTCTACCAATGACTAATCACAACGCGCGGAGCACGGAAATGGCAGATTCGAGAAGGGACTTTTTTAGAAAGGCCGGCAACCTCACGCTCGGCGCGGCGGCTGCATCTATATGGGCCTCCGACAGCCTGCAAAAAGTCCACGCAGCCACTGAACGCCTCGGCCCAGCCTCTCCAGAGGCCAGTGCATTAGACGAACAATTCTGGTACAGCGTGCGCGGGGCATTCAATTTGTCGCCCCAGTTTATCAACTTCGAGAACGGCTATTTCAGTCCGCAGCCAGAGTCCGGGATCGATGAGGTGTGCAAAAACGCCCGCGCCATCAACGAAATACCCTCGTTTTACATGCGTCGCAAACTGGTGGACGACACCCGCGAGATGCATCAATTGCTAGCGCGCTTTGCCGGTTGCTCGGACGAAGAAATCCTCCTGACGCGCAACACGACCGAATCGCTCAACATCGTCATCATGGGGCTGAAGCTGCAACCCGGAGACGAGACCCTGTGGGGAACCTACGAATACGGCAGCATGAAGGTCGCGTTTGAGCAGCGCGCCGCCCGCGAAGGCATAGTCAACAAGGTGCTCGACCTGCCCATCACCTCCATGGACAACGACGAGATCGTCGAGGCCTACAAAAAGGCCATTACGCCGCGCACCAAAGTGATCCTCGTCTCCCACATCGTCTATTTAACCGGCCAAGTGCTGCCCGTGCGCGAAATCTGTGACATGGCCCACGAGCAGGGGGTGGAAGTCATCGTCGATGGCGCTCATGCCTTTGCCCATCTAGCCGACAAAATCCCCGACCTACACTGCGATTACTACGGCGCGAGTTTACACAAGTGGATGCTGGCACCGCTGGGCACGGGTATCCTGTACATTAAAAAAGAAAACATCGAAAAAGTGTGGCCGCTGTTCGGCGACGCTGGATACGCCTCGGACTCGATCCACAAGTTCGCCCACATCGGCACCTATCCGGCTTACTTGCAACTGGCCTTGGCCGAGGCTATCCGCTTTAACCAAACCATCGGCTTAGAGCGCAAAGAAGCGCGCTTGCGCTACATCAAAAACTACTGGGTCGATCGCCTGATCGACGTGCCCAACATCGTCGTCCACACGCCCCGCGAGGCCCACCGCTCGTGCGCCATTTCCACCGTTGGCATCAAGGGGCAAGATCCCGCGGACGTTACCAACGCCCTGTACGACAAATACAAGATATTCACCGTGCCGCCCGGTTATCCCGGAGCAGTCCGCATCTGCCCGAACATATACACAATACCCTATGAGCTGGATATGTTCGTCGCAGCAATGAAAGAACTAGCCGCCTAATTCTCTTTCTGCACTACCACCTACTCGCCTGTCCGCAACCGGCCAGCCAGCGCGATCTGCTCAAATCCACATAGCTTGTACTATATCTTACTATAAATAATTTATAGTAAGAAGCCCCTCATTTCCCCGCCTCCAACCCCCGAGCGATGTCCAAATTCTCCCTAAATCCCTGATCATCCGGAGCCAAGCGCACCGCACTGGCAAACGCCGCTGCTGCGGCCGCAAAGTCCCGGCGCATCAGGTGCAGGTTGCCGAGGCTATTGTACGCGTTAGCGTGGGTCGAATCCGCGGCGAGCGCTTGGGCAAAAAGCTGCTGGGCCGCGGCGAATTGCTCCCCGCGCAAATAGATGTTGCCTAAGTTTACATAGGCCGCGGCAAAGGTCGAGTCGAGTTCAAGAGCGCGGCGGTAGCGCGCCGCGGCCTTGGCGAATTGGCGACGCTGGCCGTAGAGCACTCCCAAGTCGTAGTGTCGGCGCGCATCCTCGGCCTCGCTCAAGAGCGTAAACTCCAAGCTCTTGATCATCTTTTCCTCTTCTTCGAGGCGCGCAAATCGCTCCAACACCTCGCGGCCCCTTTCCCGCTCGCCCAAGCGCATATAAACCTGCCCCAAGTCGTAGTGCGGACGCGCCCAAAACGGGCTCAGCGCAACGGCCCGCAGCAAAAGATCCTCGGCCTCCTCGTAGCGCCGCTCCTCCACATACAAGGCACCCAAGCCCGCGTACGCGCCCGCTTGGGTCGTGTCCGTGCCAATCGCCTCGGCAAACGCCGTTTTCGCCGCTTCGCGCTCGCCGCGCTTGACGTAAACTCGGCCGAGATGGTACCACAGTTCATAGTGCGTCGAATCCACTTGCAAGGCGCGCTCGTACAGGTCAGCGGCCTCTTGATACGCACCCTGCCGGATGTGCAGCAGGCCCAAGGCATTGTACGCGGAAATGAACCCTGGGGCGCTTTCCAATGCTTTGTGGAGCGGCGCATAGGCCGCCTCGTATTTCTTTTGCCGAATGTACACAGCGCCGAGCTGGTAGTACGCGTCCGCGTAATCCGGCTTGAGTGCTATGGCCTTTTGGTACGCGACCTCGGCCTGGTCGAGAGCATCGGTCAAAAAATAGGCATTGCCCAGATTGTAATGGACCTGGGGCGCGTCGGGCATCTGCGCGACCGCTTGCTTGTACGCGGCAATAGCTGCGTGGAAACGCCCGCCTTGGGCGTGTTCAAGTCCCTGCTGGAAATACGCGCGCCCGGTAGCTGAGGGCGGCTCCGGCTCTTGGCAGCCGATGAGCAGCAGCGCTAGGCACGAAACCCTAATCATCGCGGCTCCTCCGCGATCAACACCTGTCCAGCCAACACTCCCTCGAACCGCTGCACCTTGCCGCTGGGCCAGCGAATCTTCACTTCGTCGGCCTGCGCGCTGGTGCCGAGACCAAAAAAGACGCGCGGGTCGTGGCTCGACAGATAGCTGCCGCCGCGCCGCACCTCCCGCATTTGTACCCGAGCCCCAGTGCGTACGCGGATGCGAGCGCCGACGCCGTCGCGGTTGCTCTCTACACCTACCGTGCGGACGGCCAAGTAGTTGCGCTCGCCGCCCATGTCATTGCGCAGAAGCGAGGGACATGCATTGATATGGGATACCGCAATATCGAGGTCGCCGTCGTTGTCGCAATCGCCCAAGGCCATCCCTCGGCTCGACTGCACAGCACCAAGCCCGACCGCGGCGCTGACCTCGGCAAATCCAGCCGCGCCGTCGTTTCTGAACAATTGATTGGGCTGCGCGTACGTGGTCTCGGCAAAAAGTTCTACGTTGTCGTCAATGTGACCATTGGCCACAAAGAGATCCTCATCGCCGTCCAGATCCCAGTCGAAGAAAGCTGTGCCCCATGCCAAGTATGCCAGCGAAGGCTTGCCCAATTTGGCGTCCGTCGTCCGGTCGCGGAAAAACCCCTCGCCCTCATTGTGGTACAAAGTATTGGTCTCCAAGTAGAAATTCGTCACAAAAAAATCAAAGGCCCCATCGTTGTCATAATCACCCGCAGCCACACCCATGCCGGCTTCGGATTGTCCCTGGCTATTGTAGGAAACCCCGGCGATCAAACCCATTTCCGCGAAGTGACCGCCCTCGTTTTGGTAGAGCAAATTGGGCGTGCCGTCACCCGCGGCGAACAGGTCCAAATCCCCATCGAGATCCCAATCGGAAAAAACCGCGCCCAACTCCCGCGCCCGACCCGCAGCAAAGCCCATTTCCGCACCGACCTCGGCGAAGCGGTCGCCATCGTTGCGGTAGAAAGCATCCCCTTCGGGCGCATAGGTCCACGGCGCGCAATAGACCCGGACGCTATCCTGGCGAAAACAGGCGCGATCCGGGTCGGCGCGGAAGTCCAGATAATTGGCCACATACAAGTCCAAGTCGCCGTCGAGATCCCAGTCGCCAAAGGCCGCACCCGTGCCAAAACCCTCGTCGCCCACACCAGCGGTGGCCGTGACGTCGGCAAAGCGACCGTCGCCTCCATTGCGGTAGAGAATGTTCGCGCCGTAACAGGTGATGTACAGGTCTGAATCGCCATCATTGTCGTAGTCAGCGGCCACTGCGCCCATGCCGCATCCAGAATTCCCCACGCCAGCCGCTTGCGTCCGCTCGGCAAAACGGCCATTCCCCTCATTGTGGTAGAGCGCGGCCGGACCCGCGACATTGACCCAATACAGGTCGAGCCAGCCGTCGTCGTCATAATCAAAAAAGGCCACGCCCGACCCCATCGTCTCGGGCAATTGCTTCTGTCCCTCAGCCCCATTGCGGTGCTCGAATTCAATACCAGCCGCCGCTGCCACATCTACGTACCGAGGTTGAGCGGCCGCGGCCCCCGTCCACAGGCCAATCAGCAGCGCAAAAACCCAGCGCATCTGTCCATCATGTCCGTCCATGTATTATTTTTCTTCCAAGATACCGGCTCGACAAGCGACCTACAAGGCGGCAGAAAAATCATCCATGCGTCCAACAAGTCCCTATCTGTGGCTCGGCCTGTTGTGGCTAGCCGCCCTAATCGGAGTGGGGGCCTTTACCTTCCACTACGGAGAGGGCCTGTCCTATTTCAGCACGAATCCGGACGCGTGTGCCAACTGCCACATCATGCGGCCCCAGCTAGATTCCTATCGCAAATCCAGCCACCACGCCGCTGCCACTTGCGTCGATTGCCATCTGCCGCGCAGTTTCTTGAGCAAGTATCTGGCCAAGGCCGAAAACGGCTGGAATCACTCTACAGCCTTTACATTCCAAAACTTCCCTGAGCCGATCCTTATTAACGAAAAAAACAGCCGCATCTTACAGCAAAACTGCCTCGCATGTCACAGTGCCTTCGTCCACCAAATCGTCGCTACCGAAGCCGTGCGCTGCGTTCACTGCCATCGCACAGTTGGTCACGGAGAGTGGGTGGGCTTGGGCGGCCCAGAAACCACACATAACGACGAGTAGCTTATGTCTCGCAAAATACCTTATAGAGCCATCGTCCTTTTGGCCTTAGTGGCCTTGGCCAGCGCGCTCGTCGCCGGGCTGTTGGTCAACATATACGAACGCAAGGCTGAAGCGCGGCGCAGTCCAGTGCGCCTCGTCGAAGTCGGGGAAGACGACACCGACCCAGCCCATTGGGGCATCAACTGGCCACGGCAATACGACAGCTATAAGCGCACGGCCGAGGCGACTCGCACGCGCTTTGGCGGACACGGCGGCAGCGAGGCCCTGCCCGCACAGAAGATCGAACGCGACCCCTGGCTGCGGCGGATGTTCCTCGGCTACGCTTTCTCGCTCGACTACCGCGACCGGCGCGGCCACGCCTACATGCTCTACGACCAAGAGCAAACCGAGCGGCAATCCAAGCCTCAGTCCGGCTCCTGCCTACACTGCCACGCCTCCATCATGCCCCTCTACCGACAGCTTGGCGACGGCGACGCCACCGTGGGCTTTGAGCGCTCCTACGCCTATTCCTATGGCGAGCTAAACCAGATGCTGCACGACGCCGGACACGCCCATCCCGTATCGTGCGTCGATTGCCACGACCCAGCGACCATGCAGTTGCGCATCACCCGGCCCGGGTTTATCCAAGGCATCCAAATGCTAGCCGAGTCCGACGCCCCGGTCCCGCACCTACCATCGCTGGAACGCTGGCGGCGTGGAAACCGCGACCGCCCCTACGACCCCAACGCCAGCGCGAGCCGCAATGAGATGCGCTCGTTCACCTGCGGCCAGTGCCACGTCGAATACTACTGCGGCAGCGGGGCGAAACTGACTTTTCCCTGGGGCAACGGGCTTAAGGTAGAGGAAATGGAAGCGTTTTGGGACGCCATGACCCTAGACGATGGCAGCGAGTTTTACGACTACGTCCACAAAGAGACCGGCGCGAAAGTCCTCAAGGCACAACACCCGGAATTTGAACTCTGGAGCCAAGGCATCCACGCGCGCAGCGGCGTCTCCTGCGCCGACTGCCACATGCCCTATATGCGCGACGGAGCCGCCAAAATCTCCGATCACTGGGTGCGCAGCCCGCTGCTGAACATCAACCGCGCCTGCCAGGTCTGCCACTCTTTCTCCGAGGCCGAACTCGCCGCCCGCGCCGACGCGATCCAGCAGCGCAACTTCGACCTCCTGCAACGAGCCGGTACCGCCCTCATGGACCAACTCGACGCCATAGCAGCGGCCCGCGCGGCCGGTGCCGAAGATAGCGACCTAGCAACGGCCCTAGCCTTACA